>PSRN01000255.1 GCA_003176075.1 Bdellovibrio sp. | reverse complement strand
CTTTGAAAAACCGCTGACCGCGAGCTCTTGTGAAGCTTGATGGAGATTGCGCGCCCGTGAGTAGTAACCCAGACCGGACCAGTGATCGAGAACCTCGTGCAGCTCCGCCCGCGCCAGAATCTCAACGGTCGGGAAACGACGGACAAAACGCTCGAAATAAGGAATCACCGCATTGACCGTGGTTTGTTGCAACATGACCTCGGAAATCCAAATGCGGTAAGGGTCGGGATCGCTGCGCCAAGGAAGGTCCCTTTGATTTTGTAAAAACCAATCGGTGAGGGTGCGCGCCGCGGAGTCGAAGCTTGTCGTTGGGGTGAGGCTCATGTCATGGTGGATTTTAGGAGGACCCGTCATGGATTTCAAGCCCCTCAGTGGAAGAGAATTTCCCCGCTTTTCGGCGATCAAGACTTTCTTTCGGCTTCCGGTGGCCGAGGTCACGCAAGCCTTTGACGTGGGCATCTTTGGCGTTCCCTTCGACGGCGCTGTTTCATATCGACCCGGCGCACGCTTTGCGCCGTCGCAGGTTCGTGAGACCTCCAGCTTGGGGAGGGGGTTTCATGCCAGCCGCGGTTTGCAAGTCTTTGACCGATTGAAAGTTGCAGACTTGGGCGATTGTCCCACCGTCCCCATTGATCAATCCCAAACTTCTCAGCGCATTGAAGACTTCACGGACCGGCTCTTACTAGCCAATAAACGCTTTCTCGCGGTGGGTGGCGACCACTCGATCACATTGCCGCTTTTGCGGTCGGTCCATCGCAAGCACGGTCGGGTCAATTTCATTCATTTTGACGCCCATCTGGACACCTATCCGACAGCATGGGGTTGTGAGTACCACCATGGGTCCTTTGCCCGTCACGCGGTCGAAGAGGGTCTGGTGGATCCTCATCAGATGATTCAAATTGGCATTCGTGGACCTTTCGTCGGCAAGGACGACTTGGATTTCGCCCGACAGAAAGGAATTCGAGTCTTCACGATCGATCATATTCGCAACGGCTCCTTGGCCGATTTTTTAAACGGGCTGCCGGAGTTCACCGGTCCCACCTATCTTTCATTCGATGTGGATTGCCTGGATCCCGCCTACGCGCCAGGGACGGGCACGCCCGTCCCCGGGGGTCTCACGAGCTATGAGGTTCAGCGGATCTTGCGCGCCCTCCGCGTGCGAAAGTTGGTGGCCGGTGATGTGGTCGAAGTGTCACCCCCCTACGACACTTCGGAGATCACCAGCCTGCTGGCGGTCGATGTGTTGTTTGAAATGCTGTGCTTGATGAGCGCGGGATGAGAGAATGGGCCCTCGCCTGAACCGATCACTTCTGCTCCCTTACGGCCTTTACTATGCCAAGAATTTCCTGCGACCGGCGGAACGGGAGGAGCTTCTGCAGGAACTGCGGGTCTTTCGACCCATTTGGGAATGGCGGCATCGCGATCCATCCGCTGTTGTCGTTGGTGGTGATGGTGGTGGTGGTGAGCGATCTCCCGAGAAGGGAGAACCACCTTCTGAAACTGGAAATCCCACTCGGCGAAGCCTGTTGCGCCCTGTTTATTGGCTGGGTCAATGGCAATTTGCTTGTTTGAATTATTACCGGCCGCCGAAAGGGATCGATTTTCGCTGTGTCGATGCCGAGGAGTTTCCTCCGTTTTTGCAGCGAGTGGCTGAGCGGATTGAGGCGATTGTGCATCAAGTTTTCAGAAGTCACGACATTCCGAAAGGATGGCATTTAAACAGTTGCCTGATGAATTACTACGGTTGCAAGCGGGTCGGAGATCGGTGGATCGATACAGCTCGAGTGGGGGAGCACAAGGATTATGAGCCTGGCCCCATTGCCTCGCTGTCATTCGGCGATCGGGCTTTGTTTCAGTTTGTCGCGAGCCGGTCGAAAAAGGGGGGCAGCCGCGTCGTCCGTCAAATGTGGCTGGAAGACAGCGCAGTCCAAATTTTTGGTTCGGATACCTGGAAGAAAAAATTTTTTCATCGGGTGCAACGAGTCGAAAAGAAAATGATACCCGTGGCGTCTCCGCCCACGCTAAGCCCATTGTTGCCGTCGATTCCCGATTTTCATACTCGGCGATTGAACTTAACACTCCGGTATGTGCCGACCGAGCACGTTCAAAGCTTGCACGATTTTCCTCCCGCACTCAAAGCGGATATCGTTCCCTATGTCGCGCAGATCGCGAAAAACTCACCTTTCTTTGCGCAGCTCTTATCGGAATTCTCGTCAAATTGAGGAGATGCGCGAGTAAGAGCCAGGTCACCAGTCAACGTGACGTGTTCAGGAGGACTGAGGAATTCCTACAAATGCGTGAAATTTTGTGGATGACCGAGCTGAAATCGTTTACCAGCCCATTGTTGTAAAACGACGAATATTTTCTGGAGGTCATCGATGAAGAGTGTAACCGCAAGTATCTTGTTGTCATTCGCCCTGCTCGGCCTTTCCGCTCATGCAGAGGAGCCGCGGCAAGAGCCAACCGTGGCGCAAAAAATTATTCAAAGTCTGCAACACGGCAGTCCCGGCGAACTTGAATCGGTGTTGAGCAACTTGACAGAAGCCGATCATCTGCAAGTTATTGGCGAAATTCGTGGTGTAATGAAAGCCAAAAAAGCTGAACTTGATTCGTTGGCAGAGAAGGTCAAAACGGGGAATTACAACACCAGAGAAGCCATCAGGGTCGTCAGAAATAGTTCTGCGTACTATGGCGGAGGTGCCGCTCTTGTTTTGGTTTTTGCGGGTCTTTTGGAGACGAAGATGACAATGGAGAGACAAGCTACTGTGAAAGAATCTTTAGAAGAAATGAAGAAAGGCGAAGCTCCTCTGGTCGAACCAAGCCCCGAGCGTAAGGCCGCCCTTAAAGAAATCAATGAAAAACGACCTAGCCTTCTTTCTGACACTCTTAGAGTGCTTTTCGGCAGCGCTGAAGATCGAGCGGAACTGGAAGCCTTTGTCGCGCAAAAGCCGGATAAGATTTTTGTCGGATACTATGCCAAGTTGTTCAGCGCCATTAAGTCCAATGCGGCGAAAGCGTTTGTCAAGAGTCCATTTGAGACGATCTTAGTTGGTGTGACCGGTGTGTCCATCATCTTGTTAGCAGGAAGCGAGATTGCTTTGGCTGCATTTCCCGACGACGGCACGGAAAAATTAGCCGAGGATCAACAACAACTCTTAAAGCAAATTCAAAAGTACCAAACAACAGCAGCGGCTCTCGCCTCGGCCCTCGATGCCACGCAAATGCATGTCTTGCTTAATCAACAGCAAGATTGAATGAAAGATCAACGGCAGGAGGTTTTTAATGGTTTCGATCCAGACTTGCTTCCATGAAATTCCTGTCGCTGATGGTACGCGGATGCGTACTTTTTTTGCCGCCCCCTCTGGCGCAGTGGGGGCGCCAACGATCATTGTGTTTCAGGAATTCTTCGGCGTAAACCGGCATATTCGAAACGTGACCTCGCGTCTCGCCGAAGCGGGCTTTGTGGGAGTCGCGCCTGAACTTTTCCATCGTTCGGCGCCTGCTCTGGCCTGAATAACCTTAGAAGCCAGCTCCGGATTTTTTTTCCGAAGAACCGCGAGGGTGGCCAGGTCAATGTATCCATGGAATGTTTCGCTACTTATATTCCAAAGCAATGCTTCGTTATGGTGGCTGGTCTCCTCCAAATCGGCTCCTACGGTCTTATCTGTTGTTCGTCTGAACATCACATTTGTCCCGGCGTCGAGGTAGGTCGCTGCCTTCTCCCCATAAATTTCTATTGCCGCTCGAAAGGCGAGCCGAAATTGATTCGGAATGGGTGTTCGCCGACGGAAGTTATATCCGCGCTCACCAGCATGCGAGTGGAGCTCGGCATGGAGAAGTGCGAGCCATCGGAAAGTCACGAGGAGGACCTACAACGAAAATACATATGGCCTGTGATGCGCATGGAAATCCGATCGATTTTGAAATCACGGGGGGTGAAAAATATTTCCAAGTTTGGAGGTCGTAGCGGCGTGCTCTAAAGCAACTTTTCCTTTCTGGTTTTCGCTGTCTTCTTCTGCTGCTTCTGCTGCTTCTGCTTCTGCTTCGAACGTTTAGGGGCGACTGATTTACCCGCTTCAATTTCTATCCCGAAGAGCCCTGAAAGATCCTGATCTTTGATGACCTTCGCGTCGTCACTTCGTTGGCTCGGTCGCTTGAGACTCGCTTTGGTGATCAGATCCAGGTGATCGACATGTCGGAGTTTGAAGAGCAGGTCGGGTTGCTCGTCAAGTTTGGCGCCGACTCCATAAAGAACGGCAGCCACGTGCTTGCACATCTCGGCCCAATCCGGACAGGAGCAGTCCAGAGAAATCTCATGGGGCAGCGGAAACAGGCCATCCTGCCGATCGGTGATCGACTTCATCACAGCCGATGAAAGTTTTCCTTGCAGGAGCTCAATCACCGAATCAATTTCACCCGAGCAGCTTTCAGTGATTTTTCGCCATTTCCTGGCATCGACGCAATCGACGCGGATTTTGACCTTGTAGAGCGACGAACCTTGAACCAGTGCTTCAATCGATCCCTTGTCAATTTCAAGATGAACAACGGAACCATTCCGAACGTATGTACGACCGCGCGGCAGACGGTTCTCGTAATCGCTGAAGGATTCAAGATGATCGCACCAGGCTTTTCCCCAGAAGGTCTTGGCGATGGCCCGCCCTTCAATGCGAACCGGAGTGATCTTTTTGCCTTGTTTCGCCATTTTGGCGACAGCCTTGTCGGCCCGCGCCCGTCGTTCCGCGACAGGCACATAAGGGGGAAAACGATCCCAGTTGTCCATTCCAATCCTCCCATCTGGCCGCTCAATTCGGTCCCTCAATTCGGTGGCTCAATTCGGTCTCAATTCTCGGTGGCGGCCGAATGAATATCAAGTTCCACGATCTTAAGCAATTCGCGGTTGTTCATTTCAGTGAGCAAGGTCGCGCCATCTTCCTCTAAAATTTCGCTCGACATGGAATTCTTGCTTTCGATTAGCGCATCGATTTTTTCTTCCAGGGTACCCCGGCAAATGAATTTGTGGACCAGGACGTTCTTCTTTTGTCCAATTCTGAACGCTCGATCGGTAGCCTGGTTTTCGACGGCCGGATTCCACCAGCGGTCAAAGTGAATGACGTGCGACGCGGCCGTCAGATTGAGCCCGGTGCCACCGGCCTTGAGGGACAAAATGAAGTAGGGTGGCCCGCCGTCACGTTGAAATTCCTCCATCAGTTGCGCTCGTTTTTTGACCGCCGTTTCGCCGTGAAGGATCAGTCCGGCTTTTCCGAAGATGGAAGTCAGGAACGCATTGAGGGGTTCAATGATCTCCTTGAACTGCGAAAAAATAATAACCTTTTCCTGCTTTTCAGCGATAACCTCGCAAATTTCCCTCAGGCGCTGAAATTTTCCACTGTCCGCTTCGCGAAACAACCCGTCTTTGACCAATTGAGAGGGGTGATTACAGATTTGCTTGAAGCGCATCAGGTAAGCAAAGATCACACCACGGCGTTTAATTCCTTCAGTCTGATCGATTTCCTGCGCCATGGACTGCACGGCCCTTTGATAAAGCGCCGCCTGGCCTTGTGAAAGCTGACAAAAGCATTTCAGCTCGGTCTTTTCCGGCAAATCCCGGATCACGTTCTTGTGAGTCTTAAGGCGGCGAAGAATGTAAGGTTTGACGAGCCTCCGCAGTGCCGCATAGGGGGGCACCTCCGCAGACGCCACGGTTGTCTTTCTCTTGACGAACGATTCGAACTCTTTCGCTGACCCCAGCAGGCCGGGGGAGACAAAATCAAACAGTGACCACAGGTCGGAGAGATGGTTTTCAACCGGAGTCCCCGTCAGTGCCAGCCGGTACTTGGCATTGAGGGCCTTGAGAGCTTTTGTCTGTTTGGCGCCGGGATTCTTGACCGCCTGGGCTTCATCGGCAATCACCGCGCCCCACTCCATCGCCGACGCCCATTTCAATTTTGCAAGAGACCCGTACGTGGTGATGCTGATGTCGAAATTGTTCGTGGCGGCCGGAGAATAGCCGTCGCCCGAGGGATGCGCGATCCAGTACTTGAGCGAGGGAGCAAATTTCGTAAGTTCGCTTTTCCAATTTCCGATCAATGACGCCGGCACGACCAGCAGACAATTGAAGCCGTCACCGGCCAAATGTTTCTTGATGAGAAGTAAAGCGATGACTTGGACCGTTTTTCCAAGGCCCATGTCGTCCGCGAGAATCCCTCCCAACCGCAGTTGATAAAGCCGGTGAAGCCAGGTGACGCCCTGCTTTTGGTAAGGGCGCAATTCCGCTTGAAGTTCAGTTTTCAGAATTTCTTCAACCTGACGATCGATTTCGGGGCTGCGAATCTGATCCAGCATTTCAGCAAGCCATTTTCCGGAAATGACCCGGGACCACGACCGTTCTTCGTCGGTCGATTTTTCGTCGCCAAGCGTGTCGACTCCCGAAAGAAGCCGCATCGCCTCACCGAAACTGATGCCATCGCCAAGGTTCTTCGCGGCGCGCCTCCATTTGCCAAGGATGTCGTTCAATTTTTCGCGGTCGACCTCCACCCATTGCCCGCGAAAGAAAACCAAATTGTCGCTGGCTTCAAGAAGGTGTTGAATTTCCTTCTGACTCAATTCTTGCTCGCCAAGGACAACGGACATCGAGAAATCGAGTAAGGCGTTGAAGCTCACACCCGGGGGTTTCTTCTCTCCCAGACGGAACGCCACTTGCGGCCGATGGGGTTGTTTTGGGTTCCACCAATTGGGGACGCGGACGGCGATCCCGGCCTTCTCAAAGACAGGAATATCTTTCAGAAAGCGATAAGCCTCCCTGGGGCTCCACGCCAAGGCTTCATAGATGTCGCCCGCCCGGACCAACTGAAGCAAAAACGAACTTTCTTTCGCTGCTTTTTGGATGGGGGACAACAGCCGCAACAAGACGCTTTTTTGCTCGGCGTATTCGTCGAGCGCCCGGCTCAAAGGCAGGTGTTGGGCTTTCCCTTTTTTTGATACTTGATGGGCATAGGTGGCGAGAAACGCAAAGGGCGCATCCGGAGAATTCTTGTTCTCGGCCAAGTGAAAACAAACGCGACCCAAAAGATTCAAAGACTTGTGCGACTTCGCGAAATACTCTGATGCACTCTTTCCCGAACGCAAAATCTCGCGATGGATCGCGGTCTCCATGGATCGCCACAATACGGTGAGCGATTCTTCGTTGACATATTCGGACCCTTTCATGGGCGGTACCATGGCGAGAAACCGGTCGAGGTCATCGGGGTGGAGCGCAATCCTCACTGGATCACTCTTAAGATCGCGGTCATCAATTTCCGGAGTCGCGGCAAAGAGGGACAAATAGAGTCGGGCGAAGTCTTTCCAGTAGGCGAAGGCGGGCTCCTCCGTGACCGCATCACTTGCGACGTCGAGAAAAAGAAGACCGGTGCCGGGACCATCGTCGAACGCCATTTTGAGAGGTCCCAGGTTGTCGACTTCCTCACCTTCAATGAAAAGTCCAAATTGTGGGGAAAGTACGATCGACGCTTTCATTAAGTTGCTTTACATGAGGGTGTTTTTCACGAGGGTACTTTTCATGATGTTGTTTACTATGAAATTCTCACATCCTGCAAGCCGGGCCTTTTATAGTTGCTTGGATTTTTTGGTTGAGATTCCACCGGGATTGCTGTCTAAATCATGAGAACATGAAGAAACTCGTTAAAGGAATTCTCGATTTCAGACAACGTATTCGACGCGACTATCACGAGACTTTCGCGCGCTTGGCGCTGGGCCAGTCGCCGGATGCTCTTTTCATCGCTTGCTCCGACAGCCGGGTCGCCCCCAATGTCTTCGCCTCGACCGATCCTGGCGATTTGTTCGTGATTCGGAATGTTGGAAACCTGGTCCCGGTCTGCGGCGGAGACCATGGCCATTCCACCGCCGACGAGTCGGAAGCGGCGGCTATTGAGTTCGCGATTCACAACTTGAAAGTCAGCGATATCATCGTTTGCGGGCACTCCGAGTGTGGCGCCATGCAAGCTTTGCTGACCGGGCGTGAAAAAGTCGAAACTCCCAACTTGAGGTCCTGGCTCCGTCATGGTGAGAACGCTTTGCGAGCCCTGGGGCAATACGTGGGACTTGACCCCCACCTGGCGACTCACAATCGGCTCTCTCAGCTGAACGTTTTGCAACAGGTGGAAAACTTAAAATCCTACCCCATCGTTCAAGATCAAATCGCGAAAAAGAAGCTGCGCATTCATGCTTGGTGGTTCGAGCTGGCAGGCGCATCGGTGAATTGCTTTGACCCGAACTTAGGGAGATTCGTCGAGCTGGATGAAGAGGAAGCCCGCGCGATTCTGGAGTCTGACAAATTTCCAAGGTCCATGCATCCTTGAAGCGCAACTGGTCTGAAAGGATTGAGTAGCCTCATTCGTCCAGAAATTTCACATGTATGTGAAAAATCTTGCCATAAATTTCACATGTATGTGAAAATACAGGAATGAGTTTCCAAAGCCCCCACCACTATTTGAACCGCTACCTTAAGACTGAGATTCAGCACTCGTTGGATCGAAAAATGGTATTTCTCAGTGGGCCACGCCAAGTTGGGAAAACAACCTTGGCCAAGGAATTACTTCACACCCATGATTTTTATCTCAATTATGATTTCCCCGCCGACAAAAGATTTTTGCTCAAGCATCAATTGCCTGGACAAAAGGGCCTCATCATTTTGGACGAAATCCATAAGATGCGGGGTTGGCGTAATCTTATCAAAGGATACTTCGACAAATTTTTTCCTGATCTCAAGATTCTGGTGACCGGTAGCGCTCGACTGGATCATTACCGCAAAGGGGGTGATTCCCTACAGGGAAGATATCGGCACTTCCGTCTTCATCCTCTTTCGGTGAAAGAACTCAACCTATCATCCACGGATGAACTTCGCAAACTCCTCAGCCGTGGAGGTTTCCCCGAACCTTATTTTGCGGATTCGGCGAAAGAATCCAATATCTGGAGAAATGATTATTTCACTCGGGTCTTTCGCGAAGATATTAGCGCTCTGGAAAACATCAGAGAAATCAGTTTGCTTGAACAACTGATGGTGCGGTTACCTGATCTTGTTGGCAGCCCGCTTTCGATAAATAGTTTGCGGGAAGACTTGGAAGTCGCCCATCATACCATCGACCGTTGGCTGAACATTTTCGAGTCCTGTTATGTTATTTATCGCTTGCTTCCCTTTGGTCCGCCTCGGATCAAAGCCGTAAAAAAGGAACGAAAACATTACCATTATGATTGGTCTTGGGTTGAGGACGAGGGCAGTCGCTTTGAAAATCTGGTTGCTTCCCATTTGTTGAAATGGATTCATTTCCAGCATGACGTAGAGGGTCGCCTTCTTGAACTCCGCTTTTTTCGAGATCAAGAAGGCCGCGAGGTTGATTTCGTAATCGAGGAAAGGAAGAAACCCATTCTGTTCGTAGAATGCAAACTTCGCAATAAGCAACTCCATACCGGCCTTCGTTATTTGAAGAGAAAATTCCCACAAGTTCGCGCCGTGCAAGTCGGTCTTGAAAGCGACCGACTTGTTGTCGACGACGGCATCGAATTCTGCAACGCCGTGGATTTTTTGCGAGATTTTATATAGAGATATAGAGGATAAATTCGAAGGCCACGTGCTTGATGAACGATCAGTTTCAGCAAGAAAAGCCGTGTTAGGTTTTACTGAACGCCGGCCTTCGGCTGTTTGAAACTGCGATCCCGTCCGGAAACCTACCGCCAGATGTCGAACTTGCGCTCGATATCGAGTCACGATCCTACTACCTTGATGGAACTGTATATCAGGGAAGAAGTTTGAGCCGCTTTGATTCAATTCGCGAGAATGGTCTCAGCGGTCAATGGAGCAAAAGCGGACAGCAGGAACATTGGGGTGCGACGAAAATTCCGATCACTGACTATTACTCAACCAATTACAGAGCGCTCGAGGCGGCTGTTTACAGATTTAAGATCAAGACCGCCGACTTCATTACTTATGATCACAAGAAAGTGGATACCGGCAAAATTTTTAAACCTGTCCCCCCTCACGACTTGCAGGTTAGCCTCGACGGAGGAATGTCCTGGTTTCCGGTTGAGCGATACGACAAAGAGACGATTCGTAAGATCATGGACGAAAAAATCTATCCGGCAGTTTTTGGCGGGCCCTTTAGAATATTAGATGAACCACGGAAGTCCCTCTTACCCGTTGTGATCGAAGGCCAGGTCGCCCGGAGGGCGCAGTCCCTTCTTCTTGATCTTTTCCACCAGAGTCGTGCGATTCAAGCGAAGCAAGATCGCCGCCTGGTTGCGGTTCCATCCGGTTTTTTCGAGGGCGCGGAGGATCAGCTGATTTTCGAATTGATCAACGGCTGAGTTAAAATCGAGACCCTCCTCGGGCAGGGAAATTTCCGCCTCAGCGGCCGTGGAAGCCAGTCCATTCGAGCGGTATTTCGCCGGCAGGTCGTTGATCTCGATCATGCCATGCCCTTTGAGGATGGCGATGCGCTCGATCAGGTTTTCCAGTTCGCGAATATTCCCCGGCCAAGGATAGCCCATCAAGGCCTGAGTCGCCTCGGGCGTAAGTCCCAAAAGCTGGCGACCCTTGGTTTTGTTGAAGTGTTGAATAAAGTGCGCCATCAGGAGCGGAATATCGCTTGGCCGGTCTTTCAAGGCGGGAATCGCGATGGGAATGACATTCAGCCGGTAAAACAGGTCTTCGCGGAAATTCCCTTGCGCCACCGCTTCCTCGAGATTGCGGTGGGTTGCCGCGATGACACGAACGTTGACTTGCAGGGAGCGGGTACCGCCCACGGGCTCAAAGGTTCTCTCTTGCAGAACTCGCAGCAATTTCACTTGCAACGAAGGATCCAGATCGCCGATCTCGTCAAGAAAGAGCGTTCCGCCGTCCGCCATTTCAAAGCGCCCCACGCGGTTAGCAATGGCCCCCGTGAAAGCCCCTTTGACGTGACCGAAGAGTTCACTCTCCAACAGCTCGGCCGGAATGGCGCCGCAATTGATGGCGACGAATGGCTGAGCGGCGCGGGGCGAGTTGTAGTGAATCGCCTTGGCGACAAGTTCTTTGCCAGTGCCGCTTTCGCCCGTCACCAAAACCGTCGAGTCGCTGTCGGCCACGCGGGAAACGAGACTGAGGACGTTGCGGATTTCTTCGGAATCACCAATAATCTGGTCGAAGCGGTATTTGCCGAAGAGTTCACGCCGGAGTTGCTGGTTTTCCTGTTGCAATTGCCGTTGCACGAGCGCCTTGTCGACGACCGACAGGAGTTCCTCGACATCAAAGGGCTTGGTGAGAAAATGAAAAGCGCCGTTTTGCGTGGCTTGAATTGCCAATTCAATCGTTCCAAATCCCGTGAGGACGATGAATTGACATTTCGGGTGAACGCTTTTGAGGGTTTTGATCAAATCCATCCCGTCACCGTCGGGAAGATTCAAGTCGAGAATGGCAAGGTCCAAGGGTTGCGAGGCCGGCACCAGCTGTTTTGCTTCTTCGATGCGTCCCGCTGTGACGACTTGATATCCCCGGCGGCCAAAGACTCGGAAAAGAGAAGTTCGCAAAGTCGACTCATCATCCACCACCAAAATGCGCGCATTTCGCATTCGACCACCTTCCTTGGCGTTCCATAAATTATCGTAACGGGAAGGCCCCGGGACTGTCAAAAAACCGGGCCCGAAGTTGGACTTCCGGCCCCACGGCTTACTTAGGGCGTATCCAGGATACTAGACCGTTGTCCAAGACCTGTCGTCGGCATGACGATTGCTTTTTTGATCAAATGAGATCGCCAAGCTTTGAGTTCCATTTCACTGTGAAGTCCGTGTTCGCATGTTTTGAAATTTAAGAACTCTGTCTAAGGAATAGGCTGTTTCAAAATGATACGAGGGGGAGCACAGATCTTTTTCCGAATAATCCTCCGAAGCCTTTGCAGGAGATTGTCAGGCAGAATTGTTTTCGTCGTTTGCGTGGTTTTGCCATGCACTCCTTTACACGCCCACCAAGAAACATCGAGGGATCGCCATAATTCATATACTCAGGACGCAAGCCCGCCTACAAGCCCGTCTGTAAGGCCGCCCGCCTCAAATGAAGTCGCTGTGCCGCCCACGCCGACGATAAAGGATGTGTGTGGAATTCCTCCGCCGGCACCTGGGCGGAAATTGTCGGAGGATGCAAAAGAGTCAAGCTTCGAAAAGGCATTCTTTCTCGCAATGATCAAAAGGCGCTTGCTCACTGAGCTCAAAAAGGCGCAGCAATCGATAAACCCAGATGAGAACCACTGTTCTGCCATGACACCAGAAGGCCGAAAGGAACTTGAAAAGTTCCGGCAAGCCCTCTCGGTGGCGCAGGGACTGATGTGGGGTATGGACACCAATCGCCAATGGGTCGTACCCACCATTTGGGGTCTTCGGCGCAACGGGCTTCTAAAGACGGGGATGACTCATGACAAGATTGCGGGCCTGACCCCGGAGGAGTACAAGCGGGTCTTTGAGCGTGTCAGCGCCGGCGACATCGGCGAAGCTCGCGAGAAAGCCTTGCAAGAAATTGACAAATCAATCAGCAATTTCCAATTTTACCCTTCTTAACAGCTGCAAACCCTGACGAAGGCAACATTGCAGCGGCGAGAGATTCGCAAAAATCCTATCTGCAAAAGTCCATCGAATACTTTGAGAACCTTTCAGTGGAATCTCCGGAAGCGCAAGCCCTGGTGGATTTTCCGGTGATTGTCCCTAAGATAATAAGGGAGGAAGAGAGCCGAGGAGGCGACTATTGTCCCACCTACTTTGCCATCGCTGATGAGTTTCATCGATCTCAGCAACAACGGAAAGACGCTCGGCACATCATGGGTTTTGCCGGCGCCTCGACATGTACAGGACTCCTCGTGGCGACCCTTGCCAGCTCCGGTCTTGCCAGCCCATTGGAGGCGGCATGTCTTGTGACGGGCCTCTTCTCTTTTGCCACTTCGGCCCGGGACTTTTACCGTTCCAATTCCGAGCTTTCGGTTTTGCGCGCTGGCCTTGTTTGCGGTGATAGTAAGCCAACCGAAATGCAAGAAGCGCAAGCGCGAACCTGGAACGCCGGAAAGGAAACCGTGGCCACGGCCCCTTCAGTTCTGCGTGCTCTCTGGAAAGGTCAGGGACTTTTTGGCAAACTCGGCGGACAAGGCTGGACGGATACGCCGGAAAGAAAGTTGGGATTACTTCCTCTGGTGAAACGGCCAATGGATCCACAGGGGATTGAAGCCCGTCAAGTTTTAGGCAGCCTCGAAGATTATTGGAGCGAGAACCTCCCGCGCGGAGTTAAATATAATCCCAGCACGCTGGTCATCTATAAGGGAACAACAAAATCGGGCTGTGGTATGGCATTGGTAACAATCGGACCCTTTTATTGTCCAACTGACAGGAAAATATACATGGATTTTGATTTTTACCAAAGGCTAGAGAACGAACTCCGGGCCCCAGGGGAATCCCCGCGCGCGTACGTCATTGAACACGAATGGGGGCATCATATTCAGAATCTGTCGGGCGGATGGGCTGAGGCGGAAAGAATTAAGAGTCAAGTATCTCCGGCAATAGCGAATATCATTCAAACCCGTACTGAGCTTATGGCTGACGCCTTTGCCGGCCGATGGGCCCGTGCCGCCGTCAGGGATGAAAATATTGATCCAAGGGAAATCAGAGATATCCTGAGAGCGACAGAGCGACTAGGCGACGATACTCTGCAAAGGAGAAGTCAGGGTTACGTCGACGCGAGTGCCTTTACCCACGGCTCCGCAGAAGATCGCTACCAGTGGTTTTTGAATGGGTATTTGAGCAAGGATTTGAAGAAGCTCAATACGTTCGCTGGCGAGGACGTCAAAAATTTGATCGGGGAAGACCATCAAAAGGCCTTACTAAAGGCATTTGCAGCGCTGTTTGGTGAATAAATGGTTGGAAAATCTGCTTGGTGATCTCCTCGAGAAAAAATGTTGAAGTTGTATCACCAGAAACCCATGCCTCAATCCACGGCGGCAAATCCTCTTGCTAGAAAAAGAATTTATGTTGAGAAATGTTAACTTTCACACCACTATTAGACAGTGACAGTAAGGCAGGAAATGAAGCTAAAAGATGTCGGTATATTCACTCTGAATCGGGCTGAAGAGACCCGGATTAACAATTGAAAGAAGTGTGCTAAGGGGAAAGACGAATGCCTCGAATTTCTGAGTTTTTTGGCATTTCCATTTATATGTACTGGTACGATACCCAGAAGCACAAGATGCCGCACTTTCACGCTCGGTACGGCGGTTCGGAAGGGGTGTTTGATTTGTCCGGTCGGTGTATTGAAGGCAATTTGAGCGCCCGCACGAATCGCCTCGTTGCCGAGTGGTGCGCGGAACGCCAATTGGAATTGAAGCAGGCCTGGCAAAATGCCATGGCCGGAAAGGAACTGCCATGGGTTCTCCCGTTGCGCTAATTGTGAGCGTGTCGACGCCCGAGTACAAAAAGGTCACGGTCGAGCTGACGGACGGCACCCGGGTCTTTGCCGACTTGACGCCCCTTCAAGGCGTGTACTGCTTTCCCAAAGACAAGTATGAATGGGATCAAACAGCGCCCGATTCGTTCGGATCAGCCTTGGTTTGGGCTTCGCGCTTTGAGGCGCATATCGACCAGATCATCGGCCTTGCGTACAAGACCGAACCCCCCACGAAGTCAGCATAGTCACGTAAGGTCGTCAGACTGCAAACGCGCTAGAGCGCCTTAGAATCTAAATCTTCTTGGGTAAAATGATTTTCACTAGTCTTAGGACCTTATTGACTTTGGATCGTGGGTCGCCTCCGCCGACCCTGGACGTGGAGACTTCAAATCGTCCTTGATGATCAAGCACAATTCGCTGGGCCAGCGGGATCGAGATGCGGGGAGAATTTTCAGCTCCTAGACCGTTGTCCAAGACCTGCGTTTCGATAAAATCCGGATAATCGATCACGATCACCTCGATGTGCGCTTCGGGCCGGTGAAAGGCCTGGCGCACGGAGAGAAGCGAGTCCTGCAACAGGTTGGCCAAGGCTTGGGACAAGAGATTCAGGTGGCCAGTGATCATCAGGGGATGATCCGGGATCTGGCGACGGACTTGAATGCCATGGGCGCGGGTTTGCAGGTCAATCAATGACAGGGCCCGCTGGACAGCCTGGCGGAAATCAAAGGTCTGCCGCTCATCCATCGAATTGCTGCGGGTGAAACCAAGAAGATTCTGGACAATATCGCGGCAGCGAAGCACGCCTTGTTCCATTTCCAAGATATCTGGATAAAGAGGATCCGTGGGTTTCATGTCCATCTTCATCATTTGCACGAACGAGAGAATGCCGCCGAGCGGATTGTTGAGCTCATGCGCGATGCTCGAGCCAATGATGCCCAGTTCGGCAAGTTTAGCGCTTTCAATCAGCTGGCTTTCCATTTTCATTTGTTCGGTGATGTTGCGGTACTGGTTGAAGTACATGACCGGCTCATCCGGGTTGACTTGCAGGCTTTGGCTGTGGACATCCCAGGTCTCTGTTAAACGCTCCGCCGCCCGGGGCGGCTCCGTCAGCAGCTCCGACGCGCGAGGCGCCGCCGCGCGTGTCAGGCGAAAGCCCGATCCGAGTTGGCAGTGGGCGCAGGGTTGATCGCGGTCAAATAGAAGTTGGTAACACTTTTCGCCGAGGGCATGGGCGCGTGCCCGCTCGGCAAAAGCGGAATTGCACTGGATGACTTCGTATTGCGGTGAAATCAAAGCGATGGGATCGCTCACGGCATTGAACGTCGCTTGCCATTGCTCGCGCAAGGAGCGCGAGAGCTCCAATTGGTTCAGGCGGCGAATGGCGAGCGAGATTCCCTCTGAAATCTTTTGCAGGAAGTCCTTTTCATCGGCCGAAAATGGCCAAGAGGCCTCGCGCAGAAAAATGGCGTATCCGAGCAGGATATTTTCATCTTGAAAGAGCCGCACCCGGTGAACCGCCAGATCGGACACCGGGGCTTGCGGGAGGGAGCTCTGTTGCGGGACAACGATGCGGACCTGCGTGATATTGAGGGTGTCACGCAAAACCTCGGTGAGCTGGCGCTCCATTTCGGCGATGGAACCGGCCTCGTGAATTCTCTCGGTGGCTTGGCGGAGGGTGCTCCAGCGAAATTGAGCGATGAGACTCTTGCGGCGGGATTCTTCCAGATAATGTTGACGCTTAACCACGCGTTCTTCGAGTTCGACGTTGAGCGCCTTGAGCCTCAGGATTTGATCATTCACCAGAAGCTGAAGCTGTTCATTCTGTTGAATCAGCTTCGCTTGCTCGACCGCTTCAAAGACGGACCATTCGAAATCGGCTTCCTCCATGCGTTCCAAAACCCGGAAGATCGAATAACGGCAGTGAAGGTCCATCAATTGCGGGATCGGATCATTGGAGGTTGCCACCAGGATCAGTTGCGTTCCCCGGTTGGCGGCTCTCAAACCGGTCCAAAAGTCGCCGAACAGAGCATCTTGAAAATGCCGTGGTTGACCGATCAGCACGTCACAGGGGGAGGGCCTGAGCGTGGGCGGCGGAGCCGCCACGAATGAGGCGTGCAGTTCGTCGAGCGAAATATTTTGAATGTCCAAATGATCAAGGGACTTGGGAATCGGCACAAGCGATAAGATCGATCTTTTTATAGCTGACATCGCTCGATCAGTTCCGCGAATGAAGTGACTTCAAAATCCGCCTCGTCCTCCGGGCATTCGGGCTCTTCGTCGGCGTGTTCGCCGTAACGGAAGAAACAGGTCTTCATCCCGTATCGTTTGGCTTCGCGAATATCCGTGGACCGGCGGTTGCCAACGCTCAAGAATAGTGCGGGCGCTTTTCTTTGGCTGAGTTGGTGAAAGACCTCTCCTTTGCTTTCGCCTTTGCTGGGATCAACAAAAAAAACCTCAGAGAAAAACGCGGACAGCTGCGAACTTTCCAGTTTTTGTTTTTGAATCTCGATTCGACCTTGCGTCAATAAGTGGAGATCGTAGCGTGGATGCAACAGTCGCAAGGTTTCACGAACTCCCGGTAGCAAGGGGAGGGGCTGCCGAATTCGACGTGCGAATTCAGCCGTTCCCGCGATCGGCAGCAAATAGCGACTTGTGTCGATCAAGGTGTCGTCGAGATCAAAGATCAAAGTCTGAAACACCTCCTTACGGTAACAAAGAAATGGATGCTTTTCACCTCGGAACATGAAAGTCTAGCTTCATGTGGGAGGGCCATGAAGGAATGAAAGAAAACAACGAGGTCACCGCGATCATTCTAGCGGCGGGCTTGGGAAAACGGATGAAGTCGCCGTTGCCGAAGATCTTACACCCGGTGGCGGGTCGACCCATGATTCTCCACGTGATAGAAAATTGCAAGGCGGCTGGTTTCACCGACATACGTCTGGTGGCGGGCTTTGGTCTGAATTCGGTAAAAGCCGTGGTCGAGCCGTTGGGTGTTCAAATCCACGTTCAGGCCCAACAGTTGGGAACGGGCGATGCGGTGAAGTCGGCAGATATAGAAAGCCTGAGCGGGGATGTCTTGATTCTTAACGGTGATCACCCTTTGATCGAAGCCGAAGATCTTCTCGCCATGGTGAAAGAATTCCGCTCGTCGGGAGTGGACCTGATGGTGGTCACGACAATTCTTGAAAATCCCAAATCCTTCGGGCGCGTTGTGCGCTCCGGAGGGCAAATTCGGGCCATCGTCGAAGCCAAGGATGCGACCCAGGCCACTTTGAATATTCGCGAAGTGAACACTGGAATGTACCTGATCAAGGCGGATGTGCTGCAAGACGAGTTGCCGCGTATTCGACCGGCCAATGCGCAAAATGAATATTACCTGACGGATTTGGTGGGGCTTTGTATTGAAGGTCATTTGAAGGTCGGCACCTTTCAGGGGCCCAAACGCGTTTCATGGGGAGTCAACTCCCAAACGGAACTGGCTGAGGCGTCGCGGATAAAATATCGCCAAAAAGCCCGGCGGCTCATGGAAGACGGAGTGATTTTGATGGACCCGCGCACGACCTATGTGGAAAGCACGGTGCGGGTGGAGCCAGGAGCCGTCCTTTATCCCCACGTGATGTTGCGCGGGAACACGCGCGTCGGGGCCATGAGCTCCATTGAGCCTCATTGTTACGTCGTCGACACGGACATTGGAAACAGCGTGCAGATCAGAGCTGGAAGCTACCTTGAAAGCGCCAGGATTATGAACCATGCGACGGTGGGACCTTATGCCCGTTTGCGGCCGGAGACCGTGATTGCCGAAGAAGCCCACGTGGGGAATTTCGTCGAAATGAAGAAAGTGCAATTTGGCGCCCGTTCAAAGGCGGGTCACTTGACTTACTTGGGTGACGCCGAGGTGGGGGAAGATGCGAATGTGGGTTGTGGCACCATCACCTGCAACTATGCGGTGGACAGGAAGAAATACAAGACCGTCATCGGCAAGAGAGTTTTTGTCGGCAGCGACACGCAGTTTGTGGCTCCCGTCACGGTCGGCGACGGCGCGGTGATCGGTTCGGGGTCCACGATCACTAAGGATGTTCCGCCGCGCGCGCTGGCGGTCGGCCGGGCCCGGCAAGTGGTGAAGGAAAATTACGTCAAAGACGAGGCCGCCAAAGGCGACAGTGCCGGCGGGAATGAGGCCGCTGATAAAAAGTCCGGATGATCCGGATGATAGGATAAGGGGGAAAGCCGATGTGTGGAATCGTTGGCTATTTTGGGCCGCTTGAAGCAAAGAAAGTGATTCTCGAAGGGCTTAGGAAACTCGAGTATCGAGGTTACGACAGCGCCGGCGTGTCGATTCTTGATGGGCCTCATTTCAAGCGGGTGCGGGCGGAAGGAAAGCTGAAATATTTGGAAAGCCGTTTGGCCGAAGAGAATTTCTCAGGCCACTTGGGCATCGGTCACACCCGGTGGGCCACACACGGCGCGCCTTCGGAGCGAAACGCCCATCCCCATGAAGTTCGCGGCGTGAGTCTGGTCCACAACGGCATCATCGAAAACTATCTGGAAATTCGCGAGGCCCTGATCGAGCAAGGCGCCGAACTGACCAGCGACACGGATTCAGAGCTCGTCGCCCATTTGATCGCCGATGAAGTGGAAAGGGAAAAGGACCTGCTCGCCGCCGTGATCAAGGTGTTGCCGCGCCTGCGGGGGGCCTTTTCAATTCTTGTCGTTTGGGAAAGGCAACCGGACCGGCTGATCGCGTTCAAGGATGGGCCTCCCTTGATCGTGGGCCTGTGCGAGGGGCAAGCTTTGGTCGTCAGTGACGTGCAAGCGGGGTTGGCTTACACCAAGCGCTTCGTCTATCTCGGGGACAGGGAAATCGCCGAGGTTTTGCGGGGGCCGGTTCGATTTTTCAGTGCCGAGGGAAAGCCGATTGAGAAAACCATCACCGAAGTGAAATGGTCCTCCGAAGCGGCCGAGAAACAGGGTTTCTCCCATTACATGCTGAAGGAAATCTACGAGCAACCGAAGGCGGTGTCACAGGCTCTTTCGCCTCATCTTCATATTGAGAAGAGCGAAATCTCCATGGATTGGGGTCAACAGGACTGGGATCTGACGAAAGTGCAGCGCATTCTGATGGTGGCGTGTGGGACAAGCTATTATGCCGCCCTCACCGGGAAATATTATATCGAGAAACTCGCCCGCATTCCGGTGGACGTCGACCTGGCCAGTGAGTTTCGCTACCGCGAGCCGGTTCTCTCGCCGACCGATTTGGTCGTGACCATTTCCCAGAGCGGTGAAACCGCCGATACGCTGGCCGCCTTGCGACTGGCCAAGCAGCAGCACGTGAAGGTTTTGAGTTTGTGCAATGTCAAGGGCTCCACCATCGACCGCAGCGCTGACGGCCATTTCTACATGAATGCGGGACCGGAGATCGGAGTGGCCAGCACCAAGGCTTTTACGTGCACGCTCTCCGTGCTCGTCTGTTTTTCCGCTCACTTGGCGAAAGAGCGGGGGCGGTTGCCGAAATATTTGGAAAACGAAATCGTGCGGGCCTTGACGGAACTTCCCGGCCAGCTCGAGCTCGTCCTTTCATTTGACAAGTATTTTTCCGAGGCGGCGATTGAACTAAAGAACCATCGGGGATTTTTGTTCATGGGCCGAGGTGTGAATTACCCGATGGCGCTTGAAGGCGCGCTCAAGCTTAAGGAACTGGCTTACCTCCACGCCGAAGGCTACGCGGCCGGTGAGATGAAACACGGTCCGCTGGCGCTCATCGATCGACACATGGCCATTGTGATGCTCGCGCCGGCCGATGAATGGTATGAAAAAACGATCAGCAATCTTGAAGAGGCCAAGGCGCGCGGTGGTCAGATCATCTCCATCGGCACGGTTGGCGACGAGAAGCTTCGCCAGTTGAGCCAAAGATTTCTCGCCATCCCCCGCGCCCATTGGGCGGTCAATCCTATTCTGTCGGTGGTTCCCCTGCAACTGATGGCTTTCCACTTGGCCGATTCGCTTGGCCATGACGTGGACCAACCGCGGAATCTCGCCAAGTCCGTCACGGTCGAGTGAGGTGATTGTGTTGGTCAAAGTTGAGTGCAGGGAGCGATTTTTGAGACCCTGACTGCAATTTCTCAGCGCAACTTTTCCTCCATCATGAACTCGTAAGGTGTCATCCAGTCAAGACATTT
>PSRN01000170.1 GCA_003176075.1 Bdellovibrio sp. | reverse complement strand
GGGGCTTTCGGCAAATTGTTTTATCAACTGGATAAAGACTTCCCACTGATCATAGTGAATCCAATGCCCTGCGTTATTAACTTCCACGGTCTGCACGCGGGGGTTCACCTGGGAAAGCTTGGAAAACACCTCGCGGGAGAGCTCCTCGGAGTGCTGCCCGCGCAGGACCAGAGTCGGCACCGAGAGGGAGCGAAATTCAGACCAATGATCCCGCGCCCGCCCCATCCGCACGGCTTCAATCATGGCCTCCTTCGAAAAACGCCAGTCCGCCGAGCCATCCGGCCGCTCGATGATATTTGAGTAGAGATACAAACCCAAAGTTTCCGGGGATCCCCGCACTTGCGCCGTTCGCGGAAATTCGTTCATAAAAAATTCCTTTGCCCGCAGTTTGCTCGGAAAGGGCGTCGGAACGGCCGCGAACAAACGCTCATAGTAAGCCACGGCTTCCATCGATCCGTCGGGGCCGATGTCCTCCAGAATCAGTTTTCGAACTCGCTCGGCATGACGGGAAGCGAAGACCAGGGCATTCCGACCACCCATGGAGTGACCGACTAAAAAAAATTTTTGCCATCCCAATTCATCCACCAAGCAAAGGAGATCCTCGGCAAAATCTTCCGGAGCATAGCCCTTTTCGGGCTTGAACGATTGGCCATGCCCACGCTGATCAAAGATAAATGAAACGTCATTTGCCTCAAGACCAGACACAATTCGCCGCCAGTTGAGCGCGTACCCCATCAGCCCGTGCAAAAAGACCCAGCGCCGCCCACGCTCCCCGAGTTCTGCAATTTCTTCTAAAGCGAGGGTCTGACCGCCGCCACGAACGAATTGATAATTGAACTGGTTCATATATGATGACATATTTTGGTCAACGCTATCGGAAAGAATCTACGTCTGCGAGTTGACGTAGGCAACGACTTTGGGATTCCACAAGGATGCAGATTAATCAAAAACCGACCCTTCACGCAAGCTGGATCGACCCGGACGCGGTTGACATCGTCAGGAGATTGCAAAACAAAGGCTATCACTCCTATTTAGTGGGCGGCTGCGTTCGCGACCTCCTGTGCTACTTGCATCCCAAGGACTATGACATCGCGACCGACGCCCTTCCCAATGAGATTCGAAAATTGATTTTTGGCAGTTATGTCATAGGTCGTCGATTTCGCCTGGTTCTCGTCAAGCGAGGCGCAAAGCAATTCGAAGTGGCGACATTTCGGCGGGCCGGCCGCCCGGAAGACTTTGCTGAACCGCAAAATGAAGACACACCCCCTCCGGTGGGAGATAATTTTTTCGGCACTCCTGAGGAGGACGCTCTTCGTCGCGACTTCACGATCAACGCTCTTTTTTTCGATCCGGTCAAGAATGAGCTCATCGATTACTCAGGCGGGATGGCGGACATCCAGGCCCATATGCTGCGGATGATCGGGGACCCTTCCCAACGAATCCAGGAAGATCCGATCCGCAGCCTGCGCGCTTTGCGCCTGTCCCACAAACTGAAGTTTCGCATTGAAGAAAACCTGCGATCGGCGGTGTTGCGCCACGCGGATTTGGTGGCGCAAACGGTCCTCCCCCGGCGCCGCGAGGAATACCTGAAGTTTTTTCGTCTCCCCGATCCGGCGACCGCGTTTCTGGAGCTTTATGACCTCGGGCTGATGGCCTACTGCCTGCCCAGCCTCGTCAGCATTTTTTCTGATTCTGAAAAGCAGGACATTTTTCTGCACTACCTGCAGGGCCTGCCGGACTTCGCCGATGAACCGAACCACCCGTTGGAGATCTACTTGCCCCTTATCCTGGGTTATCGGGCCGCCGTGCAAAATGATCCCGTATCGGCCGAAGAGGAAGAGAATTTCCTGCGCAACGAACTGGGGATGTTCAAAGGGGAGATCGCCGAAATTCAATCGATCCTGCAGTTGAAGAATCGCCTGAAGGACGTGGAACTCTTCAAACGCCGCGGCCATCGGCGACAGCGGGCGTTCTTAAGCCATCCTAATCTATTGCTCGCGTTTCGCGTGTGTCAGTTTGAGCGCGAACTCAGCGCCAACGACCTGATGTTCTGGAAAGACTTGATTCATTCTCACCTGCCGGCGGCCAAACTGTTCTGAATTTCTTGCTTTTCCGTAGATCTTATTCTTCTTTCACGGCGTCTGTCTCAAAGCGCGACCGATTTTAAGGGTCGGACTTATGTCCAGCCGCAGTCTTCCGAAGAAGTAGATATGGTTCTTTATGTGGTCTCCATCACCTCATGGATCGTCTTGATTTTCACCTGGCGGCGGTTGACCTATTTGATCAGCCGTCGCAAGTGGAAGGGCGAAATCAAGCGCTTCCATGAGCGGGACTGGGAAATCCAGTGGCGTGGCAAATGCCTGCAATTCGCGGTTCCGAGTTTTAAGACCGCCTTCTTCGAAGTCCGCAGTCTCAATATTTTTGAGCGGGCATGGCGTCGACTGGCGCGCAAGAAAAAGGACGCCGATCCGAACAAAGCTCCTCGGGAAGAATTTCAATTCGCATTCCATTATGAAACCGAGGGCGGCAATGTGGAGCAGCTTTTGGTCAAGGATCAGCGCATCCTCGAGAGCTTCCGCCAACTCAACGAACGATCCCGATTTTCGATTGTTTCCAGTTCGGAGGAATTGCGGGGGACCCTCACGTTGCGGAAGCAACCGCCTCGCTTTGATTTTGACGGTCCGGAATTTAAGGAAATCATCGACGTGCTGGGGAAATTGATTGAGACACAGGCTGCGATTCCGCTCCCTGAACTGGCGGGCAAGGAAATCGTTGCCTGGCATCGCGTCGGCGTTCTGCCGTTGTCGGTCGCGGCCGGCGGCGCTGTTCTCGGATTGGGCTGGTTGTTCATGTTTGCCGGCTCGGGGATGAATTTGAATTTTCGCATCGCCGGCGGTTCGGCCTTGTTCTTGACGGGCCTGGGGGTTCTTTTGAGCGCCTGGAAGGTTCCTCCCCACCAATTTGTACGAGTCGCCAGCCGTTATCTCTTGCTGTTCTCCTGGGC
This sequence comes from Bdellovibrio sp., assembly GCA_003176075.1. Taxonomy (GTDB): domain Bacteria; phylum Bdellovibrionota; class Bdellovibrionia; order Bdellovibrionales; family Bdellovibrionaceae; genus PSRN01. The sequence goes on along the minus strand of PSRN01000170.1, from coordinate 9,977 downwards.
GGCTTTCTTTTGGGTCGCCTCCACTCTGACGACCTTTGTCGCCCTGTTCAAGGGACAATGAGGCGGACACACGAATCGCACATTTCTTTTGTCTTTTCGCCAGCTCCGATTCATGCGATGGTTTCCCCATATTAAAGATCTTTTCAAAGGAGTTTGGAATGGGGAAAGCGATCGGGAAGACGACGTTCTATCCAAAATTCATTCTATCGACGGTCCTTGCCTTTAACTTTATTTGCTGTGGCCTCTCTTCCAATGCTGAGGCCCAAACCACCCACGGCAAATTCGGCGCTGGCTTTATGATCGGCACTTTGGTTTCAATCAACGGTAAATATTGGTTTTCGGATCGTTCAGCACTCGATTTTGGGCTCGCCTTCAACAGTCCCTATTGGAACATGCTTTATGCTGATTACCTGTGGCACCTTCCTGGTCTCTTCGGATCAAGCACTCAATTTGGCCGGCAATCCGTCGGCTATGTGGGTGTTGGCGGCGGACTCGGATTTTGGAATCGCCGCGACTGCAACCGCTGGGGTTGTAGCGGCAGTGATAACGGCACGGGCGTCGCCCTTCGGGGCTTCTTTGGCGCTGAGTGGACGCCCGCCCCAAATCCGCTTGGAGTGTTCGCCGAAATTGGTCCAACGATTGGCCTGACGCCAGCGACAGTGACTCTGATCGATCTCGCTGTGGGTTTGCGGTATTATTTTTGAAACTGGGTCAGTTCTAGATTCCAAACGGTCGATCATAGCTTTTAATAAAGTAGTATCTGATCTTCAGAAAATTGTCGCGATGAGGCCCGGTCAAGCCATCAGGGCCGACGATGGGCACGGGATCAAAATCATGCAAAGAATCATGCAAAGTCGCTGTCGAGCGAAGCATCTCAGCACTGACCCGCCGCGCCCATTGGCGCCGAACTTCAGCCGGAGAAAGTTTTGGATGCAACGCGCTTCCCACGGCTGGAATCGAGTTTGGAGCAAAAGCCTGCCGTCGCACAGTATCGTCGCGATTTTTCGAAGTCAGGACAAAATTGTTCTGACCGCCGCCGTCGCTATTGTAGACCCCCCTGTGCACGGTCGCCCCGGTCGGTGGCGCAGCCGCCGCGCTGGCCGCGGCATTGGGGTTTGCATTTGCGTTGGGAGGCTTCCCAGCACCACCCGTGAATGAAAAGAGGCCGGCGGCCGAACCTGATCCCCCACCTCCACCCGAAGCCGCGGGATCGATTCGGCTGGGTCTCCAATTCTCTGGCAAACTGGGTCCGCTCGTATTCATCATCCCTCCCAGATTGGGAGCTTTCGCCGCGCTTGCTGAACTCGGAGGACGCTCATCTGTATTGCCAACAACCGCCGGCGGAGGCGGTGTGCTCGCTCCGGCGCTCGCCCCTGGGCAATCCTGACCCCTGGGATTTAGCTCGCAAAGCTGGTTCGCTTTATCAGGAGGAGTATAGGGATTTTGTGGCTGACCATTGGCTGGGTTGGCGGCATTTTGCGGAAACTGCGGCATGCTTGGCATGGACCGATTCATGTTGTTGTAACATTTCTGAGCGCTGTTACTCACCGACGTGAGATTGTGAAGATCATCGAGCATGTCATCGTAGCTTGTGAGCGCTTCGTGCGAATCCTTACACATGGAATTCCATTTTTTTGCGGCCTTGAAAACTGGGTCGTCCGAGCCCTTCCCCATCTTTTTCAATCGCTGGACCAAGGGGCCGCACTGGTTCGTACAGTCTACGACCTTATCATCACAAGTGTTGGCGACGTTTTTATCCAAACCTTTGACGTCATTCATAAGCCTCTTACACTCCTCATCCGATGGATTCCTCATCAATCCATCGCGAGCATTGCTTCCCCGGTCAGTGCTTTCCGCAACCGACTTGCAAGATTCCGCGGCCGCCTTGGCACTTTCCTTACACTGGTCAACGGCATCCTCAAGCTCATCCTTCGGAGACGAAGCTCCCCGTGCCGCGGAATCGGTGGAAACCTCAGCCGCGCCAGGTGGACCATCCGGTAATTTCGTGACGGCGGAATCCCGAGGGATCATCGTCTCAGCGGCGCCATTGACGGCGCCTACAGCAGCAGCCGCGCCCCCGGCTGCTGCCGGGCCAGCGACTTCCGGAGTCACCGCCTCATAAAAACTCGATGATGAAGATTGGACCTGGTCCGGCGCTGGCGAATTCAACAAAGGAGGCGGGGGAAGAAGAGGACCGTCGGCAGAAGCGGCGGCCCCATCGTCCGGTTCATTGCCGGCCATGAGACGAGAGGATGCAAGCAAGACCAATGCTGACAGACTCACAAGAAATAAAGCTCTCATAAAAAGTCGCTCCTTACTCGTATCATTTTAGAGCATTCGGTGTGAAGAAGCGATACAGCTTGGTGAAGAATCTCAATTTGAGATTTTTCAACGCTATCTCATTGAATGTTTTGAATCTCTGATCATCCTTATCGGTCGTTCTCTGTCAAAACTGTCGACAGGTGTTTAGGATTTGCAAACGGGCGTTCCTTGTGGGGGCCGATTCATCTTCATCCACGATGTTGTCCGTTGGCATAGCGCATAAACTCAAGTCGCCGCCCTTGACGGCTCCGCAGTCCAGTGGGTTCTTTGAAATCAAGACCAGTTCAGGTGCTCGAATTACGTCGCTTTTTTTTCCGGCTGTTTGATGAATTTCGGTCCAGGACGGCTTAAGAAAGACGGATTCTTTCGCGGTAACCCCCACATTTCTCAAAATAAGACAGCGCTTGCATTATACATATGTTTATACATATAATATACACATGGGCAAGGTTGCGATATTAAAGAATCTCCTTTTCATGATCCACACCCGAGGAGGGCATAACCCCCCACATGTGGAAGTTTATTATGGAACACCAGAAAATCATCAGGCTTGGGCAAAGGTGAGGATCGATCAGGTTGAGATTTTAGAAGCTTCTGGTTTTGGCAGTAAGGACTTGGATTTGATCGTGAGATGTAAACAAGGACGACAGCAATATTTTTCAAGCAAATGGAGGCGACTCAATGGGACAAGGTTACAAAAAAAATCCCAAAATTAAATTGGGCAAAAGAAGCATCCTGAAAGAAGAGGACTTCAGTCATAAAAATGAAAAGCTTCGCGTGACAGCCTGGGTTGACGGAGATATTTACGACGAACTCAATAGACGCGCTAAACTCGGTGAAGGTGGCGGCAAATATCAAACTCTGATGAATCAAGTTCTGCGGCAGGCTCTTTTCGAAAGAACAACGGAAATCGAGGATATCATTCTAAGGGTGATGCGCGAGAAATTTGGCGTAGAACCGAGAGAGGTTCCGGGTGCACCACAGAAGAGTCAGGTTTTTCATTTTAAGAATGCCGTTGAACAAGAGGAACATATTGACGACGTTGATGAAGGATAAGCTAACTCTGAAGCGGGCTCTCGGCATGGCCAGCCAATTGAAAATGCTCCATTGAATTCTATTGAATTCTATTGAGTTCTGTTGAACTTAATTCAATGGAATTTTTCAATTTTTCGACACAACTAAAACTTTGGGAAAATGTTTTAAAGAAATGGTAAATTCGCGCATGCTTTACAGTGTTGGATGCCTGGCCTGCTTGATTTCCGGCCTATATTTTCATTCCCGATTGAACGCGGCCACCAGCTGCTCTGAAGCACATGCAGACCAACATCGCTGGGCAAATTCAGCCGATCTTTCGCTTAAGGTGAATTCGGAATTACAAACTAAAAATATAGAAGGCGAATATTCCTCTGCATCCGAAGAGATTGAGCCACGATTTCTCCGAGCCGCAGAGCTGTTAATTCTTCGCAGAAACGCGCGTCTAACAAAATCAGGCCTCAAGAGACTTGGACAGTCTGATTAACCGGGCAGTGAATTTGCTAAGATCGGCAGTTGATGGAGCGTAAACAAGGGTGAATGCTGATCAATTCTAGCGGACCGCCGGCAAAACTGACGAAGCGGCCCTGCGAACAAAAATAAGAGTCGAAAAGAGTCTCAGTGTTTAACTGGTTTTCGAGTTCCTGCGTCCTTCAACGCCGCGTCCTTCGAAACCGCATCTTTTGCGGCGGCTTCTCTTGAGCCGACTTCTCTTGAAGCCACCTCTCTCGAGCCAGCGTCTTTGGCATCCTTTCCATCCTTCGCATCCTTTCCATCCTTCGCATCCTTGGCGTCCTTGGCACCCTTGACGTCTGTCTTTTCGACCTCTGAGGGATTTGTCATCAACAACTGACCGATTCCGTTGGCCGCAAGCAACTTCGTTCGCAGTTCTGCCGTGGCCTTGGGATTTTCTCGCAGAAATTGCTTGGCTTGATCCCGACCCTGACCCATGCGCTCACCCTGGTAGCTAAACCAAGCTCCGGATTTTTCAACCAGGTTCGCGGTGGTGGCCAAATCCAGAATATCCCCTTCCGCCGAAATGCCTTCGTTGTACATCAAATCAAACTCCACCTTGGTAAAGGGAGGGGCCATTTTGTTTTTTACAATCTTCACCGCCGTTCGGTTTCCTGTCACGTCTTCGCCATTCTTGATGGCGCCCACCCGACGGACATCCATTCTCACCGAGGAATAAAACTTCAGCGCATTACCGCCAGTCGTCGTCTCCGGATTTCCAAACATCACACCGATTTTCATGCGAATCTGGTTGATGAAGATCACCAAGGTTTTCGAACGGCTGATCGCGGCCGTCAGCTTGCGCAGAGCTTGCGACATCAGACGCGCCTGCAAACCCATGTGGCTGTCGCCCATCTCCCCTTCGATCTCCGCTCGCGGCACCAGCGCCGCCACCGAGTCCACCACCAGAACGTCGACAGCGCCCGAACGAACCAGGGTTTCCGTGATTTCAAGGGCCTGTTCTCCAGTGTCTGGCTGAGAAATCAAAAGGTCCTCAATGTGCACCCCCAATTTGCGCGCATAGTTCACATCCAGCGCGTGTTCGGCGTCCACAAAGGCAACGACACCGCCTTGCTTTTGCGCTTGCGCACAAACAGAAAGTGCAATGGTTGTCTTGCCGGAAGATTCGGGGCCAAAAACCTCGACGATACGGCCCTTGGGAAGTCCTCCGATCCCCAACGCAATATCTAAACCGAGGGAACCGGTGCTGACGACCTCGATGTCTTTATTGAGCGTGCCCTCAGCTCCCAACCGCATGATCGAGCCCTTGCCGAATTGCTTTTCAATGGTCGAAACCGCCAAGTCCAGGGCCTTCAAGCGCTCCGCCTGTTGTTTGGGATCCAATTTGAGGTCGATTTTCGGGTCAATTTTCGACTCGTGTTTTGCTTCAGTTCTGTGTTCAGCTTTATGTTCAGCCCGGTGTTCAGTTCTGTGTTCAGAAGGTGTGGCCATTGTTGATCCTTTCCTTGAGGGTTTCTTGCCCGTGGCGGCCGCGCCGCCCACGCTGTGGAGGTGTTGCCGTCCACACAGTTGCAATCCAAGCAGCAGCTGATTCAATTATCAAACCTACTCCAAACTACTTACATATAATTTACAGGTCAATAGGGATCCGAAAACCAGACGCATCTGCTCTTCTTCCGTCTGACTCAAAGTTTCATCGGTAAAGCCAGTGGACTCACCGGGAATCCTTATCTAAGGTGGGCGGCTTCATCCATGGCCGCTGCGAACGTAGCTCAGCGGTAGAGCACTGCCTTCACACGGCAGGGGTCACAGGTTCAATCCCTGTCGTTCGCACCATCTCGCTCACATGATGCTCATCACCTCGGCCCACCCCTGACCCACCTTTGACCTTTTCGTTGAGCGCCGCCTAAAAACTTTCATCATTTATATTTTCAATTACAATCAGGACGCCACAAGCCAGAGGGGGGTCCATGCATTTCTTAATTGTATCCATCTTAACGACCGTCGTTTCTCAACCGGCAAGAGGCCATTTTGAACCAGCCCTGGCCGCGAAACAGGAACACGTGAATTTGTCCTCCCTTATCTTCGAAGGGGATCAATTTCAAGCCCTCGCGGAAGCCGAAGAGGCGGCCGAGCGGGCCGCTCTGTTTCACGTCAAGGCCGAAAAAGCCAAGAAGGACATGACGAGAGCGGAGATCCTGGCAAAAAACAAACGGGTCTCGGCTTTCGCGCTGGAAAACGCGCATCTCAGCCACCTGACCGCCACTTTTCTAGAGGTCAAGTCCAGGGCCGAGCAAATTGAAGCTCTAGCGTCAGCCAAAGTTTCGAAACTCCAGATGATGGAACAGGGGAACCCGAAGCAGAGTCTTCTGCCGGATCTGATCGACGCCCGGATGGAACATCAAAAAGCCAGACTGAGTGGATATCAGGCGGCTCTGAAAGTCGCCGAAGAAGAACACCGGGTATTGGAACTCTACATAAACACCGGTAAAGAGCTTCGCGGGAAAGGCCACATTTCCGAGTTGGAATTCGATGACCGGGAATACAGGTTGAACCTCACGGTGGCTACAATTGCGGGACTCAAGGAGCGCATCAAGGTTGCTGAAACTTACATCGACGCGCTCGAGCTTGATCGAGAACGGTTGGATAGGCAACCCCTTCCGACATTATAGTATTATTGCGACCTCATCCTTGGCCGCGCTTCTGCCTGGGCGCAGGAAAAACTTGGGTGTCGGTGAAGACGTCATTCAAGTATCTTGTATCGAATTGTTTTTGACATTGGTATCGATAAGCGTCTGCCATCTTCTTAAAGGAAACTGTTTCCGCCTTTCCAGGGAAAAAAAGACCGTAAAGAGTAGGACCTCCACCCAATTCGCAGCTATACGACGAGTACCCAGGCTTTGTCGTGTCACCGTCTGCTTCAATGAGTTTACAATTCCAATCCTTTTCTGGGGAGATCCTTCGGCCAACCTTCACAACGTCGTCTAAAATTTTCGGGATATCAGACTCAAATTGGCAGGGTGGAACATGTTGCCGGTTGACCCCTTTACCTGCAGAGACTTGAAACGGCGTCACCATAATAAGAACCATCAAAAAAAGAATCTTTCTAAATTTTTGGTTTTGCATCTTAGATTTCTCCTATTTATTGCGCTAAATTGCCGGCGCAATTCAAGTGCCAGTGAAGACTCGGGATGACTTGCGAGTGAAGATTCTGACTTGAATACCAGTTGAACAACCGACAACAAACATTCGTACGGGAATGAAATTGACAGTCTAAATCTGACGACTTAACCGACTTAAGTGTGAGAAAAAACTCACGCCTGTAAGATATTTCCAACGAAATACTTCATCATGGTTTCCTGAACGTTCAGCTAACTAGTTGAAATGACATGCTCTCGTGATGGCCCAGAAATTGGATAGCTAGGCGGATGAACACCTCACCAAGGGAAGCCTTATGAAAGGAACGCTATGAGATACTTGTCCGTTATGAACATCCAAGGAAAGTTTTTTAGGTTTGCCGTTTTCGCTCTTGCGATACTGGGGGCAAATCAAATGAATGCGGCCCCATTGAGTGCGGCTTCGGCTGAAACAAAGGCCACCGAAGAGAATCTGGCCAGCCCTTACTTTGTCGATGAGCTCCATTGCGAAGGTATTCGCACCCCCCCGATCATCGGTATCGACTGGAAGAAATTGGCGGAAGAAATGCCGAGCGACAAAATCCTGATCGAAAAAGAAATTCAGCGGGAGATTCCGCGGGAGATTCACCAGTGATTCTTCAGATCTGGCTGAGAATTTTCTTGATCGTCGCCATGGTTGTCACACCCTTGTTTGTCGCCCATTATTTTTCGGAGAAGACCAGCATTGAAATGGCCTTCGAAATGCAACAGCGAGCGTCTTCATCCCATCTGGTTGACTCCCACCTCGCGCTGTTGAAAGAAATTGCCAAGCACAATCCGGCCGGCACGGCTGAATATCGCAAAGAGTTCGAGCGGGTGGTCAACGACAAGCTTATCAATCAAGATCTCAGCCTGGTGCGGGAGCGTCTAGTCCACCAAATGATCATGCAGACTCTGCGCAACGCCGTTCTGGTGTTGTTGGCCTCCGGCTCATTCTCTTTCCTCGTCGCCCGCAGCATTGTTGGGCGGGTCGCCCAACTGGTCGAGGAAAACCGCCGGCAGAGCCATCGGCTGGAGCGCTTGACCTCACTTGAGAATTGGCAGCGCCTGGCGCGGGTCCTGGTCCATGAACTGCGGGCTCCCGTCACTCCCATCAAACTCGTCGCCACCGATATCGAAAGCAAATTTTTAGGCCTCGACAGCGGGGCCTTTGGCCGGTATTTGACCGAAGGGGCTTCGCTGCTACGTACGCAGGTCGGCGTGATCGAGCGGATGATGGAAAGTTTCTTGAAATTCGCCAAACTTCCTGAAGTCAAACGATCGCCCGCGTCCGTCGGCGAATTCTGCCGTCGCTTTGTCGATCAGTATAGGGCGAGCTACCCCGGTGTCGAGTTGAGCTGTCGACTCGAAAAAATCAGCCAGGACGTCATCCCCTTCGATGCCGATCTTTTGAATCAGCTTTTTTTCAACCTCCTCAAAAACGCCGCCGAAGCGAATGCCCCGTCGGTCTGCGGAAGCGCCGAACAGGCCAAGTCGTCGCCTTCGGCACCTTCGCAGACCGAACGACTCCCCATTCAAGCGGTCCTGCGCGCGCGACAAGAGTCCGGGCGAACTTGGATTTCCTTTACCAATCAGGGGAACGCCATTCCCACTGAACTGGTGGATCGAATTTTTGATTTTTACGTGACTGGGAAATCCGGGAATGCCAATTTCGGAATCGGCCTTACGGTGGCCAAGAAAATTGCCCTGGACCACGGGGGAGATTTGCAATTGAAGGAAAACAGCAAGGCGCGTGGAGTGACTTTTGAGCTGGAGCTGCCCAACGGATGAAAATTCTGATTGCTGACGACGAGTCCAGTGTCCGCCAATCCATTCGCTTGATTCTATCCAGCGAGCCCTATGAGATCCTCGAATCTGGAGATTTGAAGGAGATCTCCCAATTGATTTGCAATGAAAACCCCGACGCGGTTTTGTTGGATATTCATTTTAAAGGACAAGGCACGAGCCTTGATCTGATGCCCGAGTTGGCCAGGCAATTTATTCCGACGATTATTCTTTCGGGAGCCGCCACCGCCGGTGAAGCCGCCGCCGCCATCAAGCTGGGCGCCTATGATTACATTGAAAAACCTGTCTCGGCTGACCGACTCAAGCTGACCCTGCGACGGTGTTTGGAAAATTCCAAACTGCAGCAGCAGTGGCACGACCTCACCGCCCGCCAGGGGGCTGGCGTTCAGTTGACCGGCCGGTCGGCCGCCGTGCTGCAACTCCGCAGGTTGATCGAACAGTACGGCAAGAAGGATGTTCGGGTACTGATCACGGGGGAAACGGGCGTCGGGAAAGACGTGGTGGCGCAATTGCTCTGGAAGTCCTCCAACCGGGCCGACAAGGCTTTTATCATAGTCAACTCCGCCGCCTTGCCTGAAAATCTTTTGGAGAGCGAACTTTTCGGTCACAAGAAAGGATCTTTTACCGGCGCCACCACGGACCAGATAGGAAAGATCGAGATGGCCGATCGTGGAACGCTTTTTTTGGATGAGATTGGCGATTTGTCACCTTCCGCCCAAACCAAGCTGCTGCGTTTTCTTGAGGCGGGTGAGATCCAAAAGGTTGGCAGCCACCAAATTCGCAAGGTGGACGTTCGATTGATTGCCGCCACCTCGAGAAATTTGGAAGCCGACATCGAAAGAGGACTTTTTCGCACCGACCTCTACTATCGATTGAATGTGGCCAGAATCCATGTCCCCCCTTTGCGCGACCGCAGCGAGGATATTGCTTCGTTATTTTCATATTTCGTCGTTCAATTCTGTCGCAAGTTCAAGGAACCAGAAAAAAGGATCGAGCCGGGGGTTGTCGACCTCCTTTGCGAATATTCGTGGCCAGGCAATATCCGTGAACTGCGCAACGCGGCCGAGCGGGCGGTTCTGTATCCAGGCCCCACGATCCTGGCCGCGCAAATCGCTGAGATTCTGCCGCAACAAAGATCGCAGGGGTCGCCGCCAGGTTTGTCCGACTCCATGGCCCCATCCACCCGTG
>PSRN01000070.1 GCA_003176075.1 Bdellovibrio sp. | reverse complement strand
TCCAAAAAATTGTCGAACTTCCGGACTTTATCCGTACCGGGTGATGGACAGAATATAGTGGCGAAGCCAAAAATGCCTTGGACCCGCTGACATGATGTCAGCGGGTACGGGGTGTGGGGCAGAGCCCCACACCAGACAGGATGTCTGTCATTATTAACGGACTTTCAGATCACTCAAGAAAACGTTCGGGCTGAACTGAAGCCGTCTCCGCAGCTAATGCTATGGCTGTGGCTGACTTGGTCCCATTTTCCTTAACCAGTTGCCATTGTTCTTAGATGTACTCTTAGGGTCAACGGACCCTTAGGTCGCCCAGGTCGCCGCACTTTGCTGATCCAAGTGGCTAATCAGGCGCGTGCGGATCGAGCGCGACAACTTGCCAATATCCGTAGACAGAGCTTCCGCCTCGGCCCGCTCCACCTCCATAATCAGGTATCCCACTTTAGAGTCTGTCGAAAGCTGCTGCGCCAGAATATTAGCGCCGTTTTTTGAGACGAGCGAATTGATTTCCCCCAGCACTCCAGGCTCGTTGCGGTGAACATTCACAATGCGATCCGCGTTCGGGGTCAGCGGCAAATCCACATGGGGAAAATTGACTGAGGCCGAAGTGGAACCCGTCTTCAAGAACCGGGTGAAACTTTCGGCGACTTCCAAGCCAATGGCGGACTGAGCTTCTTCAGTGCTGCCTCCGACGTGGGGCGTGAGAATGACGTTGGGCAGGCCTTGCAAGGGACTCACGAATTTTTCCTTGTTCGAGGAGGGCTCGACCGGAAAGACGTCGATCGCGCAACCCGCCAGGTGCTTCTCTTTAAGGGCACGAACCAGATCGCCGATCACGACAACCGTGCCGCGGGAGAGGTTGAGCAAGAAGCTCCCTTTCTTCATTTTGCGAAATTCGCGCTCGCTCATCATGTCTTTGGTTTGCGGCGTCTCAGGGACGTGGAGGGTTACAAAATCAGATCGCGAAAGCAGGTCCTGTAAATGAGCACAGGGAGCGGCGTTGCCGAGAGGGAGTTTCTTGACGATATCAAAGTAGATCACTTTCAAACCCATCGCCTCAGCCAGAATGCTCACTTGCGTGCCGATGTGACCGTAACCCACGATGCCAAGAGTTTTGCCACGGACCTCGCGGGCTCCGTCGGCGGATTTGAGCCATCCCCCCTGGTGCGCCTGAAGGTTGCGATCCCCCAGCTGGCGGGACAGCGCCACGAGCTCGGCGATCACCAACTCGGCCACGCTGCGGGTGTTGCTGTAAGGGGCGTTGAACACCGGAATTCCCAATTCCTTGGCAGGCGTCAGGTCGACTTGATTGGTGCCGATGCAAAAGCAACCGATGCCCAGAAGATGCCTGGCCTCTTCCAGCAGTGGCGCCCGAATTTCAGTCTTTGAGCGAATACCCAAAAGGTCGTAGCCGCGCAAAAGTCCGCGAAGTTCTTCACTGGCGGGCGAATCCAACCGACGATCCACCTGAAAGCCCTGCAGCTGAAGCTGTTCTTGCGCCACCGGGTGAATATTTTCTAACAAGAGAATCCGATAAGATTTTTTCATACCAAGATCATCGCCGCCGGGGCGGCCGTTGACAAGTTTCTATCTTGCTGCAATAGCTTCCACCACTAGCCATCCAAACGGGGAGCTTATGGCAGAGCCACAAAGAAACATATTGATCGTTGATGATGACGACCTGATTCACCAGGCGATCAAGATGATCCTGCCAAAAAATTGGAAAGCCACTTCCATACGGGGAGTCGGTCAGGTTCCTACGAACAGTTTTTTCCACGCCGCTTTTGTTGATATGCATCTCACCAAGAACACATCAGCCGCTGAAGGGTTGGCCTCCATCCGCGCGATTCGAGAGCAATTCCCCCTTGTTGAAATCTTTGGCATGTCGGGAGATCTCACCATGGACCTCATGGAAAAGGCGTTGGCGGCTGGAGCACGGCGCTTTTTGGCCAAGCCCTTGATGCCCGAGGAAGTCCAGTCCATCATCGACAAGGTTGAGGCCCTTTGGCTGATCCGTCAATCCGACGAAAGGTGCGGACGAATCGCCCACATGTGGATCGGCAGTTCCAAAGCCAGTCAGCAAGTGATGCTTGGCATTTCCGGCCTGCGCGGCGAGCGGGGTCCGATCCTGATTGAAGGTGAAACGGGAACCGGCAAGGAGGTCGTCGCCAGCTTGCTCAACACGCAAGAGAACGGTCGCCCTTTGATATCCTTAAATTTAGGAGCCATTCCCGACAACCTATTTGAGTCAGAACTTTTTGGGCACGTCAGGGGGGCTTTCACGGGAGCCGATGCGCTAAAGATCGGCCTCACCGAAGCAGCGAACGGGGGGGACCTTTTTCTCGATGAAATTGAGGCCTTGCCCCTGTCCCAGCAGGCCAAACTCCTGCGCTTCCTGGAATCGGGAGAGATCCGGCGGGTGGGCGCGAAGGAGCCGATCTACCTCAAGGTCAGGGTGATTGCGGCCAGCAACAAATCGCTGATCGAACTCGTCAAAAAAGGAAAGTTTCGCGAAGACCTGATGTTTCGCCTTTCGGGCAAAAAAATTGTGCTTCCGCCCTTGCGTGAACGAACGGAAGATCTCGCTGAGTTGTGCAAGTATTTTCTGTCGAAGGAAAGCTCGGCGAGAAGAAAAATCTTCGCCGAGCAAGCCCTGGAGGTCCTCAAAAGCTACCCGTTTCCGGGCAACGTGCGTGAACTCAAGCGAATTTGCGAGCAACTCTCCTTGACGTCCCCGCTCCCCGTCATCCGGCCGCAAGACGTAAGATCCTTGCTGCCCACGGAAGACATTCAGACGGCCGTCAGCTTTCAACTCGAGCGGGGGTTGCCAGACCTTATTGGTAATTTTGAAAAACAGCTGTTGTCCAACGCCCTCGACCGAACCAACAGTGACGTGGACCAAGCCGCCGGCCTCCTGAAGATTTCACGGAGCAGTTTTTATAAGAAAATGAAGGATTACGGAATTGGTGGGATCAGCGGAGGGGCCACTCAATGAACGGAGGGGCGGGATGAACGGAGGGGCGTGGTCGACGATCGTCTATCAACAGACGGTGGCATGGGTTCTGGGTCTATTGTTTTTTTCCGGTTTGGTTGTCTATTTCCTCCGACAAAGATCTTATTATTTCGTGGTGTCCTGGGCGAGCATTAAGAGTTGGCTGTTCGTCGCGCCGATTCTGTTGGCCCTTTTTGGCCTGCCAGAGCCCTTTCCGCTTCTGATCATTGTTGGCTTGGCGATTCTTGGGACCAAGGTTTTCTTTCAGTTGATGGGCATGTTTCACCGGAGCTACTTCGTGCTGCTTTCCTACGCCGGGATTCTTTGCTTGGGGTTGGCCATTCACGGCAACCGGATCGACCTTTACAATCTTCTGCCGATGATCATGCTGGGGACCATCTGTCTGGTCCCCTTGCTGCGGAACAATTATAAACGAATGATTCAATATCTTTCGCTGACCAATCTGGCCTTTGTGTTCTTGGGTTGGTCCTTCATGCACCTGGGACTCATCATGAAATTCCCCAAGGGAATTTATCAAGTGATGTACCTGGTTATTCTGACGGAGTTTTGTGATAACACCAACCTGGCCATCTCCAGATATGTTGGTCGAGTGACTTTGTTTGACCGAATCGACACCAAAAGGTCCCTTGAGTCGACGCTGATCGCGGCCGCCCTGACCCTGGCCCTGGCGTTCTTGATGCGGTACCTGCTGCCGGACGAATCTGAAGTTTATTGGCTCACCTCCGGCTTGGTCGCTTCTTTCGGCGGCTTGCTGGGGGATCTGGTGATGACGGTGATCCGGAGGGACGCCGGCATTCGCGTCATGGGGCCTTTTATTCTGGGGAGGGGCGATTACCTTCATCGCATGGACCGGCTGATTTTCGTGGCCCCCATCTATTACTACGTCATGCTTTATCTGACGGGCGCTTCGTCATGAAAGATTGGAATTACGACAACGAACAGTGGACCAAGTTGCCCACCCATCTGAAGCACTTGCCTCTGTTCACAAGGAACATCGATTGGATGTCGATGACCGTTCGGGCCCTTTGGGCCATCGCCCTCAAAATCGCGTTTACCGTTTATGTGCGGTTGGAAGTGCGTGGCAGCTACGGAAAGATTTATGCCGAATACCCGCGGCTTCTGATCATTTCCAATCACGCCAGCCATTTGGATGCGGTCTCCATTGCCGCTTCCATTCCCGCCCGATACTGGATCCACCTCTACATCGCCGCGGCGAAGGATTATTTTTTCTCCAATCCTTTGTTTACTTTTTTTTCGCAGCATTGTTTGGGCGCCATTCCCATCGATCGGAAAGACAAAAGAGGCGAAGCCCTCCGGTTGATCACCACGCTGCTCAGTGAACTGGATCGCATGTGGCTGATTTTTTTCCCCGAAGGCACCCGCAGCAAAGACGGCAAAATTCACGATTTCAAGCGGGGCGTGAGCATCTTCGCGGAGCGAACAAAAACGCCGATCCTATTTCTTTACTGTCAAGGCAACGCCGAACTCTGGCCGAAGGGCGCGTTGATCCCCAAGCCAGGCCATTTGATTATTCATGTCGGACCGGTCGTCCAACCGAAACCCATCGAGGAAATCTATTCTGAATATCGGTCTTGGGTCATGGGAATTAACGCTCATGCTTTTGACTTTACTGAAAATCCGGAATGGAATCGTCCAGCTTCAAAGGAGGCTTCCCATGGCCACGCAAATTCAGAATCAGGACCAGAATCGGCATCAGCATCAGAACCAGAACCCCAGCCAGAGCCGGAATCACAATCAGGTTCAGGTTCAGTTTCAGGTTCAAAAGAAATCACTTAAGATTGGGGAATACGAGATTTGTCCCATCCCCACCGGCCGTTTCGGCCTGGATGGCGGCTCCATGTTCGGCACTGTTCCCAAGGTTTTGTGGGAGAGGTCCAACCCCGCTGACGAGAAGAACCGCATCACCATGGAGGCGCGCGCTTTACTCCTCAAAAGCAGCTCTCGAAAAATTCTGATCGACACTGGAAACGGCGGTGACTTTATCCCGAAATACGGAGCCAATCTGGGGCGAAAGTTCGCTGAGTTGTACAACATCGACGCCGAGGGCCCCTCCCTGGAGAAATCGCTGGCCAAATTCGATGTCACCTTCAACGACGTCACCGATGTCATCTTGACCCATCTGCATTTCGATCACGCGGGCGGCGCAACCAGCGTCCGTGGCGGCGAAATGGTCCCCACCTTTCCCAAAGCGAAATATTATTTACAAAAAAGAAATCTGGAAACAGCCTCCTCCCCCAACCTGCGCGAACGGGCGAGCTATTTTCCTTCCAATTACGAGCCGCTGATTAAAAAGAATGTCCTCAAGCTTTTTGATGGAGAGGTTGAGAACTTTATCCCCGGTTTTTCCGTGTTTATTTCCAACGGCCACACCCAAGGACATCAAATGGTGCGGGTGAGCGACGGAACCACGACCTTGCTTTATTGTGGCGATGTCGTCCCCACCAGCTCCCACGTCCGCTTGGCCTGGGTCATGGGCTTTGACTTGGAACCCTTACGGATCATCGCGGAGAAAGAAAGAATTCTATCAGCCGCCGCCGACCAGGGGTGGTATTTGTACTTTGAACATGACCCCTATTGTGATGCCGCGACTGTCAGCCGCGACGGCAAAGATTACGTTGTTTCAACCCGCTATTGGCTGTAGTCTCCTGACTCCGAAACGAATTCTTCATTATTCACGCGAGATTCCAAATCCAGCATTCAGGCAACACACGCTCAAGCGAATCATCGGGACTGCGAATCGCATGGGGTACCAAGACGACCGGGATTTGAGCGATGACCAAGCTGATCTAGACTAACCTTCCTTGACGAGGTAAGGTTTCCCGGAACGACTCCGTAGCTCAACTGGATAGAGCACAAACCTTCTTGGTCCCTCAAAAAGATTGTCGGAACCGCTAATCGCTTCAATAAGTTCTTGGTTGATCACATGTACCCTGAAATGACCACGCCGAGGAAGCTTGAGCCATTTGGCCGAGCAGACTACAAAGCGATAGACAAGCAGCGGGGAAACGAACGAACCAAATTCATCAAACCTGACGTGTGGGATAAAATCCTTGAGACCGTCAAGAACGAGAAGAAAGGTGACCCAGAAATCGTTCCAAACCTCCTTCTCTGCTACAGCTTCGGCTTCCGTATCAATGAAACCCTAGGGCTAACCAAAGACAAGTTCTTTGCTGATTTTGTCTTGGTCGATGAGCAAGGCGGTAACGTTGTCGACAATGGTGGTGACCGGGAACTAACCCGAGTCGAGGTAAAAACTACCGAACGACAAGTGCCCTACTGGAACATGACCGCCAAGGAAGCTTGGGCTCTGGTCAAACAAATCAAGGTCATGCACCCCCACACTCTGACAAAAAGGGTTAACGAAGTTCTTGGCGGCTTCGGACACAAATCGCACGACTTGAGGCGGACGTTCATCACTAATGCGTTTCGAAGTGGCAAACACTGGAAAGACGTGCAACGGGCGGCTGGCCACAAGGATGTCAGAACAACCATGGCCTATGACCAGGATGATCGAGGTTTTAGACACAAAAAGGCCGACCTTGACGACTAAAACTCGAAGAAGTTACTCTTGGCGACCACAGACCCCGTAGCTCAACTGGATAGAGCACCATCCTTCTAAGATGGGGGTTCCCTGTTCGAGCCAGGGCGGGGTCACCATTCTAATTTTGATTCCGCCGGCATAAGTATAAAGGGATTCTGCCTTCGAACAGAAAAAACTCCAAAGAAGGAGGTCTAATATGGCTCGAAAGGTAACGTGCCAGAAGTTCCAGCGGCCCAACGTTCTGTGTCCCCCGCGCAAGGGATGCAGTTTATTGACATCTTGATCTCCTAAGCAAACGATCTGATCAAACTGCCGGGACTTGGGGACGTTGACTTACACTCCTGGGAAGTAACGGCGGAAAATTATCTCTCAAAAGCATTTGGTCCGAATTCTCAGGAAGTTGACGCCGCAATTAGCCGGCGTCAAATGTTAGTGTTACTTAATGCGTCCCCGCAAGAAGCGGTAAGGCACCGCGCAGATTTAATGAGGAGCCGAATCAAGATCCTTGCGGGGCTGAAAGAGATTTTGCAAACCGAAATGCAGCTGGATGAGGGCGAGGCGTGAACACCTTTTCACCAAGCTCGTGTGGTACTTGTGCCGCGCTTAATCACTCGAAACAACCTCGGGTCAGCATTGGCTCGGTCAGGCAACCGATGGCCAAGGCTGCCTCACGCCAGCGAGCGGACTGTCCATTTTTAACCGGTATTGGCTGACCCCTCGGTACCGGTAAACCGGTGGAACCTGTCCCTTTTGAAACCGGCGCCTCCAGGTATGGTGTCCAAGTTTTTTCCAGTCCTGTAATTATGGGAGCATTTCCCCATCTGAATTGGTCCTGACACTTTCGTGTGCTAGAATTTATTGTTTTTTTCTCGTTCACAAAGAGAAGCGGTGGAATTTGAGCAGGAGAATTTCGCCGCGAAGGCTCAGCCGCGCGGAGGTGTACAGTGTCGAAAATCAGTTTGAATTTGGTATTTCTTTTGGCTGGATTCATTGGCAGTCAGGCCGCTGCGGAGGTGCCGAGCACACCGACTTGGGCCACGCAACAGCAACGGCCGGTCCCCAACCTATCGATGGTTGGGGCCAGCAATACCAAAGGAGTTGGCGCGTCCTTGCCGATGGAGATGCGAGTTCGGCATCATTTACAGGCGACTGTTTCTCCTGAGAGTTTAGCTCGTTTGCCGCGAACTCTGGTCGCATTTGATTATTTTTTTCCAACGAATTTTCCGGCCCTTGACTCAAATCAAGACCTCACTCCTTTGGTTCATGCCGCCCTCGACCAGATGGTGTCCCACCACGACATTGTTCTTGTGGGCCTGCTTCCCACCCGGGACCAGTTCTCCAGTCGTGCCGTTCAATGGCTTGCCTATCAAAATGACTCTTCGTTCAGTTTTATAGTTGATTATCTGTCCAGCGCACCACGGGGTGATCGTTCACGTGAGGTGAACAGAATCCTTCGAGAGTACGCCCGCACCCACAAGCAAGTCCAAATTGTTAAAGTGACTGACATGGTTGAAAATTTGGCCGAGGAATGGAAATGGCGCGTGTCGCAGTTTTTCTTTGATCGCCTTCACTTTTCTGATCAAGGACAGGCCTTGTTTTTCAATTCGGTCTTGAAGGCTCCTCTACAGAATCTCCTTGGAACCAAGGTTTCTGACATGCCGGTGTGCGATTTGGGCAGGGAAGAAAGTCTCGCTATTCGCGCGTTGTTCACTGATTCAGTGGAAAAATTCATGCGTCGAGAAAAAGGCGAGTATTGGGTGACATTCGAGGACCCCTCGCAGTTCGCAAAACCTGCATTCAATCCAGCGGCGGACTCTGCAGCCACAAACTTGGTTGAGTCCAATCGTCGCCTCAAAAATTTGGCTGAAATTATTCAAAAAAACGGACTCAAAATTGATGGTTTCCCGGTTTCAATTTTTGCAACCGGACAAGGTGTAAGCCACGTTGCTCTCGATTTGACCCAAGCTTTGTTTTATACCCAAATTTTGCTAGGTCTCGTTTCAGGCCATAAGGATGTCTTTGAAAATTGGGGATACGATCACTGGCTCTCGTACGCCATTCATACCTTTACAGCAACCATACCGGGAACCAACTATCGATTCATTTGGACCGACGATCCGAGCGACCGCGCGCTAGCTCAGCTTGAGTGGTATATCTTCACCACCGTCGAAGGGCAACCAGACGAAAGGGTACGACTTCCCTATCTTGACGAGAAGATTAAATCAGAGATCACAACCAATCCCGGAAAATACCCTTATCTCAAATACACTTTCAAATTAAGAGCCGTGTCGCCAGACAAGATGGATCGATAGATGGCAAATCGGTCAATGACGTCGATCAAATTCGGCGTCTGCCCATTGACAGGCGTAAAGGTTGACTAAAGCTGTGCCGTTGATCGCGACACAGTTACTTGCCCAGTCACCGTCATCTCCTCCATTGAGGAGCCATGCAAAGCAACGATTGACAAATCGGGCGCCAACCTCACCGCGCTTGAGTCCGTGAACGAAGATTTGAGGACTCCCGTAGAGATCAGACAATCCAAATATCTGAATGACATTGTTGAACAGGACCATCGCGGAGGCTAATTCGAGCCGCCGAAGGTGGCGTTTGAATATCCGAAATATGGTTTGACGAGATTAAGAGGAAGGAAAAAAGGAACCAAACTGAATTGGGCGCATTTTCCCTTTGCTGTTCACTATTCCCACGGCCCTGAACCAACCGGCTGGAAGCACCCATACTGGACGAAACCGACGATTTCTTGAACGGCTTTAAAAATAATTCATCGACCCCCAACGACGTAATTTCCTGTGGTATATTCCCTCTTTTGCGGAGGAAGAAAGTGAAAGCACAACTTTTTGTCGCAGCGGCAATCGGCCTCGTGAGTCTCCAAGAAGCAGGGTGGGCGATGAGCTGCCATTCCGTTAATGGCAATGGGCCGAGTCTGACCAAGGCTGAGCTTGAGGCTAAAACCAACGTGATTAGGGGCCTGGTTCAGCTTGCCGAGGAAATACCAGGAGGAAGGGCCCAGTTCAAAATTGGTTCGGCCGAAGCTCACCTTCGGTGGGATGCGATTGACCGTGTCGAGGTCAGCATTCCAGTTTTCACGGTTAAATCTGAAACTCAGCGATACACGGTTGAAGGAGCTTTCAATGAGAGTCCAACGAATTTTCAGCCGAGCAGCCACGGTGGAAATACCTTTTTGACCATCAAGGCTGATGTCCGCTTAGTCACCTCGACCGAGACTGAGATTGGACAAGCGTTCATGGCCAGATTAAGAGCGCAGGGGCGCGTGCCCAACGAGAAAGGATATATCGGGTCATATTTCATTTCAGCTGATTTAGCATCGAGATTTATGCCATTTGAGGCTGACCGCCATTTGATTCGCGCCATTGAATCTGCCTGTAAGAAAGCTGGTCTTGCGTTTGTAAAAGGCACTCTTTTAGATATTAAAAGCTTGTCATCTGCGGATGTTGTTTTGGATGCTATGCCTAGAGCGGTTGAAGGGACTATTCCTTCCGGCTTGAGATCGGCTGACTATCCCTACACCATGGGTACAAATGTCACCGGTAACTCAATTACGCTGATTAGAACAATGAACCTTCACTTTTCTCAGAAGGCGCTGAACCAGCAAGAAGACTTGTGGAGAGCAGTGGCCGAAGCGCTCTCCGAATAAGATTCCTTGACTATTGGAAGGACCCCAACAACGAATGGGTTCTGTTGAGTTAGCTCGCCTCGCCAATTCCTGGCCTTGAAGACAACTTCGCTCGGTTCTTTCCTCAGGCTTAAGTTTGTTCGCCGGTGGCGATTTCGGGATCGCTCTCTCTGTCAGCGGTGCATTGGCTTTCTTTTGCCAGTAGTAAAGGCTCCGCCGCGTACACTCATCGCAACAGCGAATTTTTCAACACTGATGCCCTTTGCCTTGATCTCACAGACCTGTTCGAGAACGAACTTGCGAAAGTGTGGCCTTAATCTTCCTCGCACCTTTTCAAAAAGTCCGAGACTTTTTTTTGGACGACAACCAATGCCGAAAGCTTGGCGATTGTCTTTTCCTGGCCTCTGAGCTCTTCCTTCAAACGCTCGATCTCAAGCTGCTCTGGTGATTTCTTGTCGCTTCGTGGCTTGCGCGTCGAGAGTGCCACCAACGCCGCGCTATCAGTCTTATCCAACCAGCGCGCAAAATCAGAATCGTAAAGGCCGTACTTGCGCAAGAGCTCCGCGCGCGCCTCACCTTCGAGCGAGCCGTAGAGCTTAAGTAGGTTATTGTCAGAATCAGTTTTGGGTTTGGTCCAAAGGGCACCGGCTTCAATAGCCGGCGGCGACGATCCGGGTTGCTGGCTGAGACTGGGGATCATCTTCGCAAAGGAGAAGCTCTCGCAAGGCGCAAAGATTAAGGATTTCTCGCCAGGAAGTAAAGCCACAAAATCCGGGTTGCGCATTGGTGATATCGTCTTTTCGATCGGCGGCAAAGATGTGCCTCTTTCTTCCCCTGTGAGGATGACTGAAGACAGCCCAGTTTCGGTTGTCGGATCGCGAGACGGAAAAGATTTTCGCGTTGAGGCTTTTCCATCAATGTTATGTGTCGAGGATTAGAAAAGCGACCCCAGGAACGATGTGAGCCTCTAGATTCTCATGCTGCAGCTATCTTTGCGAAATGACGATACGGGAACTTCGTACTAACGCACCCACACCAGCCGACT
>PSRN01000023.1 GCA_003176075.1 Bdellovibrio sp. | reverse complement strand
TCGACTTTATAGCAGGTCATCTTATCGATGTCTTCGAGCTTTGAAACTTGCAACACGGTGGTGATTTCCGAAAGTGGCTGTTTAACACTTCAATCACAATTGATCAGACTTGAGACGTCTCAAATTAGTTGCAAAAGCCATATTTGCCGGTCTTCGAGACGAATTAAACACAGAACATCCTGAGCCAAGGAATGTTCAATCCTTTTTGGACTCCTTTCAGACGGAAAAGGAATTCGTTGCGGAAGATGGTTCAGTAGACCGTACGGCACAAGCATACCTTGCGACAATCGACTACTCACGATTCAAAAGAAGCATGGAACAAAAACCAGCGCCAATGGTTCATACGGCATCCGCTTCCGAGACTACTCAGAAGCAAGTGGTTCTGGCGGCAGCTCGAAGTAGCAATGCAGCTCCAGCTCCAAAGCAATCATTGCCAGATGCATGGGCAACCTCGACCAGTTCAGACCCCGTGGCTAGAGTGGAAGAAAAATCCGCGAACTGCAAGGAGCTCGAGCACTGGGACACAGTAAAAGTGGTTTGTTACTTGGGAAAACTTCTCGAGACGGTCGACGGGGCAGGGCTATGATACAACCACAAGAACTGGATAGGGTGAAGAACGAGCTGGCAGCCTTCGCTTTCAAATATGCCGGCTCAAGCAACGTCGCACACTGTGATAAGGTCACGGCATTGGAACCCTACGGAACTTCGCCGGATTATTCTTTTTCAAATCTCACGGTGATCAACGATCTCGGCGTCTCCGGCGCGTTTTATTCAGTCAGTGTGAGCGTGAATGCAGGAGCGGCGCCGGTCCATCGCATCGCCATCGGTCGCTCGGCCGCGGGAGCGGTGCAAGTCTTCTTGCCGGGAGTTCATGTTCTCAGCGGAACGACGAGGCCACCGAATGCGATCGCGACGTGCACGGTGCTGCAGCAGATCTCTGGCTGTTTTGATTTCACGAGTCTCATTTCAACTTGGTGGCAATAGCCAAGAACTGGCACACTTGCGTGGCGATGGACCCATGGGAAACTCTTATTTCTCAGGAAGATTTACAACACCACCTTAATATCCATATAATTTACCTTTACTTTTTCGCTTCAAATTTATCTATCTCCATGGAAATGGGCCAGTTCTCTCGCGTTGAGACAAGAGTTTAGTTTGGGTCCAGAGTCACCGATAGAAAGCCAGCCAGCAAATGGAGGGCAAGGTGACACGGCGCAAACGGACGGGCGGGACCCATCAAGTCATTTTCATTCATTCAACTCTTCTCATTTTAGGATTCACTTCTTTGACTGGTTGTACGAAATCTCCCACCTCGTCACCGACGAGCTCCTCTGCCACCACGACCCTTAACGGAAAAGTCAGCGCCGGTCCTTTGAATTCCGCCAAGGTCACAGCCTACTCACTCAATTCGGACGGGTCCCAAGGAACCCCATTGGCGACGGCGACAACGGATGCAAGTGGCAACTACAGATTGATCATGAATCCTCAACCATCGCCGATCATCATTATCGCCACGGGAGGCACCTATACGGAGGAGGTCTCCGGTACCACCGTAGACATGGGATCGGCGCAAATTCGCACAGTCCTGCCAAGTACTTCGGCGGGCCAACAGGTCGCCATAACTCCCGTCACCGAAATCGCCACTCAAAGCGCGATTGCATCCATTAGCAGCAATTCATCGACGAACTTGAGCCTTCTGATCAACACTGTGAATTCAAGTGTGGCGACGTCCATGGGCCTTGATGATATTACTGTTCCACCGGCGGACCCGAACGTCGACGCGAGCCAAGTGAGCAAGCAGGCAGCACAATACGCCGTGGTCTTGGCCTCGATTTCGAAAATGGCTTCGGTGGCTTCTTCCACTTCAGGCAGCCAAGTGAACAGCCTGGATATGGCGCAAGCACTCGCTACCAGTTTTACTTATAATGGTAATTTCAACGCCACTCTCTCGGGTGGAAGCACGGCTGTTCCAGTGCCGAATTCATCCGGAGTCACGCTGAGCGTGAGCAGCGTTCTTAGCGCCGTAGGTACCTCAAGTGACTTTTCGACAGCCATGCAGGCGGCTGCCGTGGCTTATACGGGGAGCGCCACCGCCGGCAGCTTGGGCTTCAATCGCGTGCCCCTACCGACATTTGTTACCACGCCCGTAGTTAGCGGGGGGTTAACTCCTGTTCCGCCGAGCATTCCCGAAATATTGCCATCACTTCCAGCCACAGTGGCTGGACCTCCAGCTCTTGCAGGACAACCCGCAGCAACAGCGCCAACTCTAGCCTATTCGGTCATAGGGTATACCGGCGTCGTTGGATCAGCGCTAACCATTCCACCGACGACACTTTTATCTAACGGCGGATTCATTATAAATTGCGAAGTTAAATCAGGAACTTCTCTTCTACCCGCGGGATTATCTGTCGATATCCATACCTGCTTGATCAGCGGTACTCCCACAACTGCCGTGGCATCCAGTGTCTTTACGCTGGTAGCGGTCAACTCGGCTGGAACTTCCGCCGATGCCATCGTGACCATTGCCATCCAATCAGGATCCACGACTCCGTCACCTACTCCTTCACTTACTCCTTCGCCGACGCCAACACCTTCACCTACTCCAACCCCGGCGCCGACTCCCATTCCGACTCCTTCGCCCACTCCAATACCATCCCCAGTTCCCACACCAACCCCTTCTCCTTCACCCACTCCAACGCCAACCCCAACCCCCTCACTCACGCCTTCGCCGACACCAACACCAACTCCTTCACCTCACATTTATATAGCTGATACTGGCAACGGAAACATTGTGTGTGGCCTGAATGCAAGCACCGGAGTGATCACCACTTGCTCACAATATGGCGGCAATTACTATCCCTCTTTTGATTTTGACTACCTGATCTCAAGTGCCACCTCCGCGATGATGTACATTGCCACTGGAAACACGGTCGGTTACTGCCCCTTTAATCCTGCCACGGGCGCCATGAGCTGTCCAAGTGCTGGAGGAGGCTTGTCACTGGCTCGACGGCTGAAACTGCATACGAGCCCGACCACCGGAACCAGCTATGCTTACGCTTTGGCTTACGGCGGGGTTCATGTTTGCCCCATTGCCAGCGACACAGGTTATCCAGACACATGCCAAACAAGCAACGCGGGACTGACAACTCCAATTGCAGGTCAGTCCACATTGCTTGCCGACTGGCAGCCAAGGACGATAGATTTCTTCTGTACCACCGGCGGAACTACTTATGGGTATGTCTTAGAGGACCACAGCACGGGGAGCCTCTACCGCTGTACAATCGACGATTCCACCGGTCTTCTTTCAAGCTGCGCTACGATAACCGCATCGGGAATGCCAAGCGGGTTTGGTGGCGCTCTCATGCAAGTCAAAATTAGAACCTGGGGTTCCAATACCTTCGCTTACATGGTGCTCGCCACCGACGTTATCAAGTGCGCTGTTGATTCTTCAACCGGTAATTTAAGCTCCTGCGTGACCGATAACGGCGGCGTTGCTTCCGGCGCCTGGTATGCCACTTCAATTGACTTTAGCAATCTGGGCGGTTCAATGACGTATGCTTACATTTCCGATCAAACCGCGAGTACGATTTACGTCTGTACGGTGAACACAACAACCGGAACCCTGTCCTCCTGCGCGCCAAGCGCCGCTTCAGGTCTGACCCAACCTTGGGCCGCGGTGGTTTATTAGCGGCTTTAAGCATTCGTTCACAAATCAAGAGGAAGAAATTTGATTCATCAGAAATTCCAATCTTGAGAAAGAAAAACCTTCTGGCGAATCCCCCCAAAAAACATCATTTTTGTTTCTACTCAGCTCGATCTTTCTTTACTTCGTCCGAGCTGAAGAAATGGTTGGCGAACCCCAATGGATCCACTCACGGATGAGTCAGCTGATGATCCAAAAGTGCACGATCGAGCGAACAACTCGTGACTCTGTAAAGTTCAAAGTGAAATCTCGTTCAAAAGAACGAACAGCATTTTTGTACGATCGTCAAAGCAAGCCCTGACTTGGTCCATCTTCGAACATAAGTTCCCTTATCAGCAGAAACTCGCCCGTAGACTCAAAACCTAGACCACCCGGCGACTGGTCTTTAATGCGGCAATCAGGCAACACACCCTACTTTCTGATCTGTAATCCCAATGGATATGAATGAATTTACCACTTTATTGACAAAATGTTACTTTTATTCATAATGGACAAATGCTTTCAGAAACTGCCATTAACTCTTTGAAGAGGCGAGGTTTAATGACCGCCCAGGAGGTCCAAAAGCGCCTGAACGTTTCTCAACCCACGATTTCCAGGCTTGTTAAGAATGGCATTCTTCGTCGGTTCGGGCACGGTCTATATGCCCACCCTGACTGGGAGATTCCACCGGAAGAAATCGACTTCGCGGTGGCCTGCGCGAAGTTTGGCCCCACCGCCGCCGTCGGCGGCCTCTCTGCTCTATTTCACTATGGATTGTTCGATCAACCGCCTCATCAAGTTTGGGTGATCACTCCTCCTCAGAAATCTGACCACAATACCTTCTATCACACGCTTCGCACAAAGACCTCGACCAAGCATGGAATTAACACTCTCAAATTCTATCGCATTACGAGTGTCGAGCGGACTGTTCTTGAGGCGTTGAAGTTCGCCTCCAAAATCGGACCGCGCATTGCTATAACGGCCGCGCGAACAGCACTGCAAAAGGGTCTTACCTCGGAGAAAAAGCTAGGCGAGATGGCGAGGAAGCTAAAGCTACAAGCCGTCTTGGAGAAGCACTGGGAAGCGATAGTTGTATGAAGAAAGCCGATCAGGCGAAGTCCATTGCCACAAAGTTATCCTCCCTCTCAAAATCCAGGGGCGTTCCGTATCAGATCATCTCGACGACGTTCCTCCTGGAACGACTTCTGGCACGTTTACTTCTCGACTCGCAGCTTTCAAAGACCCTCATTTTCAAGGGCGGCTACGTCGGCCTTAGAGTGTACGAGTCGCCAAGGTACACAATTGACCTCGATGCGATTCTCCATAGAGCCGACGCCGACGAAACCTTGAAGCGGGCATTAGATTCCGTCCAGAAGGACATCGGCGACGGCGTTTGGTTTCACTTGGAGTCCCAAATCAACCTGAAGACACAAGGAGAGTATGGTGGTACCCGTCAAGTATTTCGGACCGGCATCGGTGAGCCACTGAAAGACTTGAGGCGTGCGCAAACCGTTCATTTCGACATCGGAATTGGTGATCCGGTCACGCCAGGCCCCGTAAAGACAAGGACGGAAGAACTTATAGGCGAGGACGAACTAAGCTGGCTGGTCTATCCGGTTGAGACCATCGCAGCGGAAAAACTCCATGCCTTAGTGGATCGCGGGGGAAATAACTCTCGTGCTAAAGACATTTATGATTTGCACTTTTATCTGCCTCAAGCAGATGGAACGATTCTCACTACCGCGATTGAGCGGTGTTTTTCTTTTCGTGGCACGCCCATACCACCAGACATCCCGGGCCTTCTATCAAAAATTGATTCGACCCTTTTGAAAAAAGGATGGAAGAGCGCCACCATTTCGCTAAAAGAAGCTCCAGATTTCGATGAGGCTCTTGATGGGATCGTGAAAGAGCTGCGGCGGAACCTCACCCGGGGCGCGCGAAAATGAGCTGGGAGGGCCGACCAACCTCCCCTTTCCTCCGGATGAACACAAAACACCATCAAAATTGAGCCGACCACCGTCAGATTACCGCCGATTTCACGAAGCTCACATTAAAAGCGTAATTTGATCGTTGGCCTTGATGAGTTAAGATGGGTATGTCCATCGATGGATGCTGACAATATCCGGGTTACTCGTACGGCACTCGCTCCAAAATCGAGGAGAGCGCTTGGTTGTCGATGTTGCCGCCGCTCAAAATGGCAGCGATATGCCGATATCGGCCTTCCGCTGCAAGCACCTCGGCGGCTGCAAGACCGACACCGCCAGCCCCTTCGATAATCATTCGGTGATGCCGATAGACCCGTGCAACCGCCTGTTCGGCGGCCGGAATGGAGACAACGCGAACGCCAGCGATCAGGGGCACGAGTCGCTCATAAACAAAAGGCAAAACTTCCGATACGCCAATGGCGTCAGCAAAGAGGCGATACGATTGACGCTCGTTGCACGACGAAGTGCAAGGGAGGCGCTCATCGGCGCTGCCGTTTCGGATTCCGCCAGAAAGATCGCGACGGACTTGGCCACCCGTCGGATGACGTGAGCAGAAGCGATTCGTGGATTCCGTGAAATACTACTCGAAGACCGTAGCGGTGGATCCGAAAGCGGCCCGTTCATGGGAGGGCCTCGGATTCGCCGCCTTGGAGAGCCAAAAATTTTCCGACTCGATCCACGCCTTTGAAAAGCTGTGCGAGCTGGACGCCACTGACGGAGCAAGAAAGGTTCGCAAGGCTGGACGCCAGGTTCGAGGCCTCAAACTTCCGGAATGGGACGCTAAGTTTCAACACCTGATCGACAAATGCGATTCGAAAGGGAAAGAGCGGTGAGAAAAATCCTGTCATAAGCAACGTATTGAAGCCCACCATTTATGAGGTTTCTTTTTTACAGGCCTGTCAGACAATTAACCCGGTCTGCTTATCTCACATTCGAATTTTGAAGGACTCAATGGTACCATCTGTCGCGGTGGTAGGAATTGATGAATCGCAAGAAAATTCTTTCTTTCTTATTGGTCGTTTTGCTTGAAGGGCCGTTTGCGCACGGTGATTTGGCGTGCAGCGAGATTCACGAAAGCGGCGAGATGGAACGCATCCTCGAAGGTCCGGAAACTCCAACCGAAAGTCAAATTTCTTCTCGAATTCCAGTTTGGTCAAGGGTCCGTCGTGTTCTTGGCGGTTCTTCAAAACTAGCTAATGAACTGGAAGGATTGTTTTCAACGTCAATGGAATTCAAGGGTTTGCGCGCCGACTACTCCAAAGAAGCCAGAAAACTGATGTTAAACATCTTGATCAATTCTGACTATGAGTTTTCTCCGACCGAAAGAGGTCTCGTAAATCAACTTAGTATTGATGATCTAGTTGCCCGAACAAGGGCTTTTTCCAAGGCCCACCCCGATTTCTCTGACATCTATTCTTCGCTTGCGAGAGGACAAAAAAGAGTATTTTGGTCGGTGTTGATGGGTGTTATTGCTATAAAAGGGTCAATATTACATTGGCCTATCATTGCTGGGGCAAGCGCCGCAAAAGTGGGGATCTTATTCGCGGCAGCGACAAAGGAAATTCCTCCACTCAACGAAAATCAAATTGAAATAATCTATAACTCACCCGCCCCGCATACGGCATTCAGAATTGGAGAAACGGTTTATAGTTACGGTGTGGGAGTTGTACAGAAGTATTCTCACACCGAATACCTCTACTTGGGCCGCGCCCAGGAGTACGGACCGCTGTACAGAAGCTCTACAAGGGTCAGGATGAATCTCCCCCTTGGTGAGGTTCGAAACCTACAAAACTACATGGAAGGTGAGGTTGGAAGAAAGTATGTTTTTTGTCCTGTTGCGTTTGCCTTTACCTGCGTTCAGGCAACACACCGTGCGATAAATTTAAAGACATCTTTTGCGATTCCCGCGGTTCTTGACCGGTCACCAGTTCTGTCTGAGTCCTATTTGCTCGGAAGATATTTGCTCGGAGATAAACGCATCGATAGCATTTATTTCCTCAAGGGAAGTGAACTTGGGAGAATCAAGGATATTGCGGCAAGTGTTTTGGATGCCTTCCTTGGAATTCACGTCTTCTTGGGGATAAACGCAATTGCGGCGCAAGCAGACTATTTTCCAAACTCATTTGCTAAGGAAAAATCCAAATGATCCACCCGAGACTGCGCGAGCACCGTCTAGACAGAGGCTGTACTGGTCTTGTTACCGCCTTCCATGATGCGGAAGATATTACGGTCAATGTGACCGTGCCTCGATTTTCGGCGGAACTGCCGCCGACGGATATGGTCGACTCCTTTGTCGAGGCGGGCATCACTCTCCCTTTCGGGAGGGATCCTCGGGAGCTTCCAGATTTTGGCAATATGGTGGAATTAAGGGAGCCGGACAAAGAATACGTCAGAATCGACCAAATTCGACACCGAGCCTTAATGAAATTCACTGAATCCGGGATGGAGCTCGCAGCCGCGACAGCGGTAACTTTCGAAGCACGAGCTATTAGTCTTCCTCCCCGTCCTGAGCGCAGCATTGAATTTACCCATCCGTATATGGTGGCTTTGCGCGGTTTAGCCGACGACGCCACGCTATTTTTAACAGTCGTGAATGAGCCTACGGCGCTTCAGGCTCCCGTTCGCGGCGGCCATCAAAAATCTGCTTTTGATCGGCGGGCTCCTGAGGCTCGGGCGGTTCGGTCGGCTCCTGTTGTTCGGTCAGCTCCTGTTGACCTGGACGCTGATACGGGTCTGGAGAAGGCCCCTGCTCAAACGCCTTGGCTTATTCAGCGGATCCTACGCAAGTTTTTATAAGTAAGTAGAAGAGAGTTTTAAGTCACTGGCCGCTTCTGCTGCCAGTGACTCGGACAAATGCTCGCTACTTAAAATCGCCAAATGCTCTCAGACAGAGGTAGCCACACGCCATTCAAGGTAACATTTATGTTTGACCTTTTCTTTGGGGCTGCCGCGCCGGGGCCCGTTCAAGAGGAGGCAACAGGGATCTATCACTCTTCTTATAACACTTTGGGGTGACTACCTCATCGGGAACGTCACAGGCAGCTCCCGATTTAAGAAGAGAATGCTTGTACCAAAATGTGCACGAGAACTGCTCGCTACCATGGGAGATATCAACATTTCTGCGATCGCCGTCAAATTCATTATTTCCTGACAATTTTGAATCAATGATTAAATCCTTTTTGGTCGCTATGAATCAAAAAAATCGACCGCTAGCCGGCGAGGATTCTCTGACCTCG
The DNA here is from genome assembly GCA_003176075.1 of Bdellovibrio sp. Lineage (GTDB taxonomy): Bacteria > Bdellovibrionota > Bdellovibrionia > Bdellovibrionales > Bdellovibrionaceae > PSRN01. The sequence goes on along the minus strand of PSRN01000023.1, from coordinate 1,097 downwards.
GTGAATGCTGGCGACCAGATTTTTTTTCTTGGGTACACTGGCACAACGACCGACATCGTTTATGATTTGTTTTCATGGCATTGATGTACCGGTCGCCCTGCTTGGGCACGTGCTTTCATTCCGTCAACTGTCCGAGTTGTGCGCAAGAGATCGGTGACTTACACATAGATCCGCCCGATCGGATTCCGGCTCTGCAAGATCGATCAGCATTTCTCGCGCGAAAGGAAAGCAAGCCCTGATCTGGTCCATGCTTGAATCATAAGGTCGTAAGCGCTTCAGGAACCGCACAGTCTCAAGTTGACTTTTCGATGGTATACTGCGCGGGCCTTGTGGCCCCTCGGATTAACAAAGACCGGGCGATAGGCAGCAAGTTTGCCTCCGTAGAATGATGCAGCCAAGACTGCGATATCTATTAAATCCAAACGGTTTTTCCGCAAGTTCAAAGTTTGTCTTTCCAACGATAATAAATTCCGAGCAAGTTCCTATACTATGGCTTCAGCGACCCTGCCACAACAGCCGATATGACGGTCTTGAATAGTCCATCAGTCCATCCAATGGCATGCCGATTGAAGATACTTTTTCACATCTGCATGGATTTCCAAGGCTGATGAAATTGATCGGCGGCAATAAACGCGGCTTGATTCCGACTGGCTTTGTCGCGCCTGGAACGACGCCCACTCCGAGGATCGACGGCTCCAGTCGCTTGAGATCATCTACATGCATGTCAGGACGCCGGAGCCCGGCCAGGTCGCATGGCCGGAGCGGTTGAGCCTGCTCCGCCACACTTGTGTTACGAAGACAACACCAGACGCTGACTCAGATGCGCATAGGCGCCGTACAGCGTTCAGATTGATTTATAATTTTTCCGCCCAGAGATCGCTCAGAAATTGATTCCACGGTCGAATCTCAATTTCGCCGATTCGCTGGCTGCGGGCTGAATCACAAACAAGAATGAGATGTTTCCAGGAATGCTCCTCGGCGATGGCGCGAAGTCCGCGAAGATCGCCCGTGTTTGGCTTTTCAGTGGCTTTGACTTCGACGGCGACCTCGTTGCCAATAATAAAGTCGACCTCAAAGTTGTTACTGGATCTCCAGTA
>PSRN01000308.1 GCA_003176075.1 Bdellovibrio sp. | reverse complement strand
CAAACTATTCTCGAGGTCCGACAGTTAACGAAAACCTATCCCAACGGCACCCAAGCCCTCAAGGGCGTGTCTTTTTCCGTCAAGGAAGGGGAGTTCCTGATTGTCATTGGCCTGAGTGGTTCAGGGAAATCCACTTTGCTTCGCTGTTTGAACCGCCTTCATGACCCCACTTCGGGTGAGATCCTTTACCGCGGCAAAGATGTCGCCCGCATCCAAGGGGCTGAAGTGCGCGTTCTCCGGAGCAAGGTCGCGATGATTTTTCAACACTTCAATTTGGTTCCGCGCTACACCGTCATGACCAATGTGCTGATGGGCCGGCTGGCACAAACTTCGACCCTCAAATCGTTGCTCGGTCTATTTTCGCCGCAGGATCGGGCGGAGGCTGTAAAGTACCTTGAACTGGTGGGTATTGGCGACAAAGCGAGCATGCGGGCGGACAACCTTTCAGGCGGGCAACAGCAACGTGTGGCCATTGCCCGGGCCCTTTGTCAGCGGCCGGAAGTTCTCCTGGCGGACGAGCCGGTGGCCAGCCTGGATCCGGCGACCTGTCACGTGGTCATGGACTATCTCAGGAAGGTGAATCAAGAACTGGGGATCACCATGATTTGCAATTTGCACTTTTTGAGTTTGGTCCGCGAATATGGAACACGGGTCATCGCGCTCAAGGCGGGTCAAATCGTTTTTGAAGGGAGCCCGCAGGAGATCACCGAGGAATGGTTCCAACGCATTTATGGCGAAGGTGCCAAAGAGGTGCGGATACAATGAGCGCGCTTCGGATCAATTGCAATTTCAAAATAAATCTCAAAAGATCTCTCTTTGACGCGATTATGTTTTCTTATTTGTTCTGCGTTTTGTTGGCGGTGATTTGGGGAAACACCAGCAGCGAACTTCTGGAGCTTGAGCGAAATGTGAAGATCTTTTTGTTCGGTTTGGGACTTGGCTGGGGACTGAGTTTCGTCGCGGCAAAATTGGGTCGGGTAAGTCTCGGGGAGTTGATTTTTGCATCACCCCACGCAAGGGCTCGTTCCCAGTCTTATCATGCCCGTGGCGCTGCGGAGGTGCCGACGGAGCCGGTGTTGCGATCACTTTGGTTTTGGCAGCTTCTTATCTTTCTGGTGGCGACCTTTGCTGTGGGAGTGAGAATGACTCAGTTCTCCCTGACTGAGCTGTTGGACCAAGATGGCTTTCGGGGGGCGGTGCGACTTTTTCAGGGCTTGCTGAGTCCGAACTGGGGCCTGCTGCCGCGGGCGGTGGCCAACATCATCGAAACTTTCTTTATGGCGTTCATGGCGACGGCCTTGGCGATCCCGCTCGCGTTTGTCCTTTGTTTTGTGAGCGCCAAGAACATTATGACCCACCCCGGGGCTTTCGTCGTTTATATGATCCTGCGGACTCTTTTCAATGTGATTCGCTCCATCGAGGCCTTGATTTGGGCGATTATTTTTTCAGTATGGGTGGGCATTGGACCTTTTGCGGGCATGCTGGCCCTGATGGTTCACTCGGTCGCTTCCTTGACCAAGCAATACTCTGAGATCGTTGAATCCGTCAGTGAGGGGCCCATCGAAGGGATTCAATCCACTGGGGCGAATTTTCTGCAGACGATTTGGTTTGCAATTGTTCCGCAAGTTCTTTTGCCTTTTATTTCTTTCACCGTTTACCGCTGGGACATCAACATCCGCATGGCCACCATCATCGGCCTGGTGGGCGGAGGTGGGATTGGCACTCTTTTGATCCTCTATCAGGGTCAGGCCATGTGGCATGAGGTGGGGACAATCATCTTTGTGATTGCTTTCGTCGTCTGGTTCATGGACACCTCTTCGGCTTATCTGCGGGAGTCGCTCAAATAGTGCTTGTCGGCCCGGCAACCGCGCTTTCCGTCTTCGACTTCAATTTCGACCAATCTCCCAGTTCTCCGACTGAGTTTTCGCCTGCCGGCAGATTGACCACAATCAGCGCGGGGTTCACGGTCGACTACTAGGGATGGCCATCGATCTGCGGAGGTGCCGAAGGCACCGACTTGGTTTTGGCCCTAGATTTATTTCAAAGAGCATTCCTTGCCTTGGTTGCTCCTGGAAATTGATTGACACTAGTGGCTTTTCATAAAGGAGTTAAATTGATGTCAAAAGTAATTTTAGTCTGGTTGATCATCGTTTCCGCTTTGGCCCAGGCGCGACTTCCTGAGAACGTTCACGTGGGTGCGGTTACGGACGTCCCTGCCCCGAACGAGGTGTATCAGATTTTAAGAATAGACCTTAATCCACAGATTTGCGATACCAAAGGCGATTATGTCTGTATGATTGACATCAGCAACTTGAACTTGCCTGCAAGTGGAAAGATTGTTTCGGTCGACAAGCCAGCAGCCTTCTACCGCGGAGAACCCGTGGATTACCTTTCAATCAAATTGGTGAGCTCGGATTCCGCGTCAGTCACCAACATTTTAGTCGATAGCATTGACGGCAGCCCACGTGACAGCTTGAAATTGAGTGTATTGTTTGGGAATTTGAGTATCCAAGTTCTTTATCGCGGTCCGATCCTTAAGGCTGGCCAGAACTAGGTTGCGGATAAGGCGTACAAAGCCCCTCCAGCTCCTTCATCGAGTATGAATCTCGCGTCAATGGATGACCGGCGGTAAGCGCTAGGGTGGCCCGGCCAATGCACGGGCAGTAAAAGCTTCCAGAACTTCGCTGTGACTCCACGTCAAGTTCGGCGCGGAAGTCATAAAGCCGGTGACCCGGTCTATTTGTTCAGCCCAAATTCCGTCGTCTGGTGCATGGTGCTTTAAGCGCAGCAGGAGATCTTCAGCTTGGTTCTTATAAGCAGCCGCATCTGCCGGGTGGCCATTTTTCCGGGCCTCGCTGCTGGCTAGATAATAGTAGCGGGAAAGTGCCGCGGTCAGTAGGACCCAGGGATTTCCGCCGTTAAAGTTGGAACCGGCATACCTGTCCTCGGGATATCGGCCGATCGCGACTCCACGCACCCCGGGAACTTGATTGATCGGAAACTTTGTCGCGAAGACGCTCAACAAAGCCTTCGCTGTCGCCAGAACATGAGGATCCGTGTAGGACAAGAATCCGTCATCCGTGTGTCCGTGAAGGATTCCTAAAATAATCGCTGCGTCTAAGTTGCTTGTCTTATAATCCAGGCCACCGGTTCGATTCAAGGTGGCGACCAAATACCCTTTATCGGCGCTCCAATGTTTCAGGATCGCGGTGGTGATTTGCCCGGCGACGGATGTCAATTGCGAAGCGTTCTGGCCGAAAAACTCAGCCCAGGCCGCGCCGTCGAGAAGGGCCCGGCGTTGAACCATCAAAGTATAAAAGTGCTGGCCCGAAACCTCTTCCCACAAATCGCAGCTGGGTTGATTCCATACGTTCTTCACAAAGTTCAGATCGTTGTTGATGACCGGCACAAGATTGGCGCGGGCCAGTGATGTTTCGCCGTTTATAATTAAGGTTTTTGCAAAACTGATGAGAGTTATCGCCCGCAAAGCCGCGCCATCATTTTGCGGCCGACACCAGGGGCCCGTAAAAGGTTGCCCATTGAGATAGAACTTGGGTTCTCCCAGCTGATTCGTCGTGGTTTGGACGGAGGCCGAAAAGTATCCATAGTCTAACAAATTTTGCCTCAGCTGCTGTTGCCGTGAAGGGTCCGATGCCGCACGGTAAATGTTTAAGACGGTCAGAAAAGCGAGAGCGCCGTCACGCACCCAATGAAAGTGATAATCCGGGTAACTCGGCGCCGGCGAGGCCACCACCGCCCCCGGCGCTCCTCCAGCAGGATTAATGTTCTGTTCGATGCTTTTTATCGATATGGGAGACTGCCGAGCGATCCACTGGTCAATCGGCAAGCCGCTGGTTTTAGCCAAAGCTGCAAGACTCAAACTTGCAGCCAATCCAAATGAAAGCGCGATGACCTTCACAAGTTACCCCCCTCCATTGACCCATCAAATGGTTCATCAATATGGTTTATTGATGAGTGAGGGTCGTGACTTGCCCGTGGCGGCTTCGCCGCCCACGCTCAGTAAAATGCGTGGTTTATATTTGATCGTTTAGCATACAGAGAATTTGGTGACCGGCAAGATGAAAGATGCGCGAACCTAGATTGTGCGTGTCATTGGCAGATGCAACTAGGTTCGTCAATTTGATTTCTGACGACTTTCAAGAGCCTGTTAGGAAACAGTGCGCGTAGCGAGGGTTCAGATGAATGTGCCGATGGCGAGTGCCGGGAAGCAAAAAAGGCGAGGCGTATCCCCAGCGATACGTCGCAGCCTTTTTTGCTTCCCGGTACGAAGCCCAGCGGCCATTCAGCTGAAGCCGCAGTAGCGCAATATTTCCTAGCAGGCTCTTAGGTTGGAAAGAAACAACTCGAAGCTGTCCAGGTGGATTAACGACCTTTCTGGAAAGAAAGTGGCGATCAGACAATTCCGCAATTTTGGACTATTATCCAAAATTTCGTCGTAAATTTTTGACTTCGCTCCAAAAAGTCAGATAATTGAAATATGCGGGCTTTTGAGCGATACCTTGTTCCTCAGGTCAAAAAGGATCTCCCAAAGAAAATGGTCTTTCTTGGAGGCCCCCGCCAGGTGGGTAAGACCACACTGGCGCGTTCTTTGGCATCACCAGCGTCCTATCTCAACTGGGATTCAGGCGAAGACCGCCAGCGAATTTTGCAACATCAACTCCCCGCAACTTCAATATGGATTTTTGACGAAATCCACAAGTTCAAAAAGTGGCGGAACTACCTCAAAGGCCTTTACGATAAGAAGCCCGCCCGCCAGCAGATTCTTGTTACAGGAAGCGCTCGTCTCGATCTCTACAGGCGAGGGGGGGACTCCCTCCAGGGTCGCTACCATTTCTTGCGACTCCACCCGTTGACTTCGGATGAAATTCGCGGAACCCGGAGAGACCTGCAGGACCTCTTCGAGTTGAGTGGTTTCCCCGAGCCTTTTTTTGGAGGCGACAAATTCGAGTCTCAGCGGTGGAGCAGGGAATATCGTCAGCGCATCCTCCGCGATGACATTTCAAGCGTGGAGGTGATCGAGGATTTGGGGAGTGCCGAACACCTGATGTTGCGGCTCCCGGAACTCGTGGGAAGCCCCTTGTCGCTCAACTCATTGAGTGAAGACATTCAAGTCAGCCACAAGACCATTCAGCGATGGATGAATATCTTTGAAAAATTCTATGCTTTGTTTCGCCTTTCCCCTTTTGGTTCACCCAAGCTCAAAGCCGTAAAGAAAGAGCAAAAGCATTACCATTTTGATTGGACTCTAGTTCGGGAAAATGGCCCTCGCTTTGAGAATCTGGTGGCGTCACATCTCTTGAAATGGTGCCACCTTTATGAAGATATTCAAGGGCGCGACCTTGAACTCCGCTATTTTAGGGATCGAGAAAAAAGAGAGGTTGATTTTGTCGTAACGGAACACTTAAGGCCGATCTTGTTTGTGGAGTGCAAGTTCGCAGACAAGACCCTGAGTCCCCATCTTCGCTACCTCAAGCGAAAATTTCCAAACGTACCCTCCTTCCAATTACTTTGGGCTGAATCCAAAGATTACATGAGCGAAGAAGGGATTCGCGTCGCACCATTTTCTCGAGTTGATGTGGAAATTAAAAAGGTGATAGAGAAGGGGCTGGCGTACTAATAACCAATATATGATCACCGAACAAAAGGTTACAACGGAGATGATTCGCAAGTGATCACCGACTTTGCGCCGAAGAGTTTCTGCAACTTCTCAAGGACAGGAGATGTTTCCGTTCTCAACCGCAAGAAACTGTTGAGCGGTTCTGGCGACGTGAAATCCGTGTAATTACATAAGGCATAATTGATATCGCCCGAGAGTCTTGCGATGAGCGCACCATCGGTGGTTGCCACGGTGGACTCGTCCGGGTAGCCGCTCTCGGCGATAAACTTCTGAAGTTCGCTCATTCCGCCGATATCCCCCTCCGCGCAAGTGTCCTGGTAACACCATTTGAGGTCACCAGCTTCCCTGAATCGCTCGAGAATGTCTTGAAGCTGATCGAGGGGATATGCGCCGGCACCCCCGCAGACGGAGGTCCCCGCATTCAAGATGATGGCACAGATTAAGATTCTTAAGATTTTCCTGAACAGCATAGGGCTCCTTAATTTTTTTGTTCGGGCCTTCTGCGGTGGTGCCGAAGGCAGCGACCTGGGGATTAGCATTTTCCACGCTTCGTCGCAAGCCTGCGCCCGCGGCTCTGCGAAGGTGCCGGGCTGGTTTAGTTCAATATTTTTTTATCCGTAAGATGCATGATTAAATAAAAAAACATGATTGAATGCTGCCTAAAAAACAGCGTTAAAGATCGATTGAAAGTTATTCAAATAAAACATGTGAATTTTTCAAAATTTATGATCTTTTTCAATTACCTTTAAAATCCATACTTTTCAGTATCTTAGAAGACATTTGCCGGCAAAGATCCAAAAAAATAGCACTGCTATTTTGAAAATTTGTAACTTGCATTTGAAAAATTTTTCAAAAAAGCCGTGCGTCCGGTGTAAATCGCGTGTTAACCCATCTAATTCAAAATGTGAGTTGAAAGAATGACTTGAAAGAACAAAGGGGGGGATGTTCTGTGTCTGCTAAATCATTT
>PSRN01000243.1 GCA_003176075.1 Bdellovibrio sp. | reverse complement strand
CAACCGAGGAAAACCTGATAAATCAAAGAAATCCCAGCGACTTTTTCAATTTTCTCTGGGAAAGTCCTGTTTAAGCGGGCACTCCTTCATGATGCTCTCAACCAAGAGACGCCAATTACTGGAAAAGTGGTGCAAGTGAATTATAATGCCTACGTCGAGGATCCGAAATCCGCGTACGCTGACCTCGAAAAAATGTGCTCGGAATTGGGCTTGGATGCCAAGGAATACCGGGGGCTCCTCACCGATTCGATCGACAACGCGCGCAGTGTGCTGAGTTCAGACCTTTATAAGCCTTTTAGCCAGGCGATCGTCGAGCATCCGAAAGTGGAAGGCTGGGGTCAGGCAGTGGATGCTCGACCAAAATCCCAGGCGATTTCATCGCAGGACAGAGTTTGGCCGGCGACAAATAAAGATCCGATCGCAGTGCAAATCCACGCAAAAAACCGGGAACTCAAGGCCGTGGCCGATCGGCTCAGGGAGACCTACAGATCAGATGAAGTTGACGGCGGAATTCTCAAGCGAAGACTGGGGAATGAGCACCGGGTGGAAAACCTGACGCTCGCGAAGCTAACCGACAACGACCCTTTTGATGTTTTGCGTGCCGCTTTTAACGAAACCAACAGTGCGACTGCGGCCAAAGATGCGCGATTGGCTGCGGTCTTAGAAGAAATTGAAAATTCACCGAAGTTTTCAAATCCCATTGCGCTTGCGATCGGCGGGGTGGGCGGAGAGTTTGGCGCTTGGGCGAGCGAGCACATGGGTCCGATCCACCCTCCAGCGATGGTCGCCGCGATTTTTTCGGAGGATTCGAAAATTCGAACTCGCGGCCATGCTCTTTTCGATAAACTTCCTCCTGAAGCGCGTATGGAGATTGCGTCAGAGGTTCCGCTTGGCAAAAGTCAAACAGCGATAGCCGAGCTTTTGGATATGATGGCTCCGCTTGCGAGCCAGCACCCGGATCTGCGGGAGCCCTTCGGTACACTTGTCAAAAAAGCCGTGGAAGGAGAACCCGGGCCTTCGCTTCTATCGTCGGCGTCCAAGCATTTTTCCCTGCTAGAGGAAAGAGATCTGAATTCTCTCGCCGTCTACGGCATCGATCCAGTGAAGATTGAAGCCTTCAAGAATGCCAAGACTCGGGGAATTTATCTGAGTGCCGCCGCGGACGCGCTTGATCCCACGAAAGAGCCAGGAGTGAGGGAAGCCGCGCGCACCTCCCTTGGGAAATTAATGGATGACCTGAAAAGTCCAAGTTCGGAAACTCGCGAGGCGGCCTACAAGACGATGAAAATGAAATTCAGTGACCAGGGCATAAACCATTTCTTGAACGAATCGGAGGTCTTATTGTCGAACTCTCCCGAGGTCATCGATCACGCCATCCAGCAAGCGCATTTTACCACCCATCAAAGCGAAATACTGGCGCACGCGATCAGGAGAGTTGAGGCGGCGTCACCGGGCATTCAAGCCAAGATTGCGCAGGCGTATTGCCAAACGGATTCTCTCAGCGATGAGCTGTACGCTAAGATCGCCAAAAGTCCGCATCCCGAAGTTCGTGCTAAAGTGTTCGCGCGGGTCGGCGTTTATAGTTCGCCGAATCAGTCGAGCGCCGATAAATTTGTTCTTAAAGGTCTCAAAGACCCGAACCCTCTTGTCAGAAAAGCCGCTGAAGTCTTCTTGAAAGACTGGATAAAGAATATGGCCGCTGACAACGGTCATTATTCTGGCGCGTCTTTAAGAAGACTGAACGACCTCCCCGTTCAGGACCATATCGAAATTTTAAAGAAGAGTAACCTTATTCGGCCCAATAATCCACGTATTTTAGGACCTATCGTGCACCTGCAGGAGTGGGTCACAGACCTGAGCTTCGAGAGACTCGCAACACCACAGGTTCGAGACTCGGTATATCAACTCCTTCGCGGCGTCGGCAAAATCTACGATAAACTTCCGCCTGTCCGGCGATCCGACTTTGCAACTACTTTGACCAGCGCCCTTTTCCATTTAGACCGCTCTGCCTTGGAGGACCTTCATTCACCCGACCCAGCGCGAATCGATATAGGGAAGAAGCATCTCACTGAATTGGCGTCTGAGCTCAAAGACGGCAAATACTCCGGGGTTATTGCTTATGAACGGCTGCGCTTGCTCGGCCCGGTGGAAAGGATAAATCTCATCGATTCTGAGGGATTATTGCATGATTCAAATCCCCATTGGCTGCAGGCAGCGAAAACTGCATTCCATACTCATGGGGAAGATTTGCGGCGATTCCCCGCAATCGGTGAAAAGGTCCGGGGCATGACCAATGAGGCGTTGCAGAGGATTGGCGCTCATCTGGATGCCACGCAAAGCGGTGAACTCATTCGCGATATCGCAAGTTTCTATCGTCCGCGCGATAGAGAATCAATCAGTCGAAATGGGGGGGAGTCCGAGATTGATGCGCGAATCCAAGCCTGGCAGGAAGACTTTCGCCACTCCGGACCGCGTCGTATGCTTGCGTTGCAACGGTTTGAGCAAATTCCTTTTCGCCACCAACTGCAGTTCGCGGTTAAAAAAGGTTTCCTAAGTCACGATAATCCTCTTTTGGTAGAAATTATGGAGCAAATATCCAAGGGAATTGATGAATCCGTGAGTGGTGACGTCGATGCAATGTCGCTAATGCACCAAAAAGTGAAGGAAATCATGAGTGACCCGCGCGCACAAATTGGCAAAAGCGCTGACGAGTTAGCGAGGTTGAAAACAGCATTCGACGAATTCGGCCGGAATCTCCGCATAATACTTGCCAAGGACACCCGCGCTGACTTCGTTGATCGTTGGAAAATAGTTGAAGAGGACGGACTGCTAAAACCGGATTCACCGGTTGTTTCCAGCTTGATTTCCCAGTTTAACCAGGAATTTAAGAAATCGCTGCCAGACATGGACCCTGCGAGTCGACTAAAATTTAATCACACTCTCAACGACCTTCGGGTTCATCTCAGACAGTCGACAACACTTGAATCCTGGCAGGTGAAAGGAATGGAATCCGACATCAGAACGATTTTCAAGATCATGGACTTGGATTCTCTGGCACCTCGGAATGACATTCAGACGGCTGAAGCCCATTTTAATGAATTGAAACATGATTTACTTAACAGAACCCCCACGAGTGAACTGGCTTACGAGCGCCTTGGAAGTGTTTCGCCTGAGTACACAATTGATTTTATTGACAAGATGAACCTTTTTAATTTTGAAAACAAAAACTTGAGTCAAGCGATGAAATCTGCCTCCGCATTGTTGCAATCCAGCGGGTCTCAAAGAAGAGCTGTGTCTCATAGAGTCGCTGAATTCCTCTCTAAAGATAACAATTTGCAAAAAATCAGACAGGGCGATGACTTGGAGCTGAGGAATGTCACGGCTGATTTCCTCAATCAAGCGAAGCAGCAACCTGAGCTAAAAGGAATAATTAATAAAAAGCTAGGGAGATTTCCGAGCCTACCGGCACACGACGTCCAAAGGTCGAGGTTCGCTCGAGGTGTCAGGGATTTTTCGGCCCAACTTGGTCGAAGGCTGGTGGGCGTCTTTCTTAGGAAGCGTCCCGTGTCTGAGGTTGAATGCATGGAGGGGGCTGTCCGCATACTTCGGGCCTCTGAGTCTGACACTGAGCTGCCGCCCTAGCCTGCCCCACGGCTTGGGCGAAGGCCACCGTTTCAAATTCTGGAACCATCCGGCCGCGACCGAAGGTTCCCAGATCACCCTTGTTCTCCTTCGAATCCACATCCTCAATATATTGCGCCGCCAATTTGCCGAAATCCATTTTGCCGGATTTCTCTTTGATCTCTTGAATTTTCTTGAGAGCCCCGCTCTCCGATGAGGCATTTCCTTTTTCCGTCTTGATGGTACAGGCAGAAAAGCCCTGCAAGCCCTTACTGAATCGCGTAAATCTTAACTTGGTAGTGATCGTTGTTGGCTCCAAAGGTGTCAGAGAATTGGCTGCTGGAGTTCAGATTGAAGGTCTCGCCGGCAGCTGAATTTGCGCTGTCATAATGGGCATTTGAATCATAGACAACGGTCGCCGTCTTGCCAGCAAGGCCGGTGAGTGTGAACGTGAATGCGGCACCCGAAGAGCTTCGGCGATTGGACTCAGCAAAGAGATAGGTCACACCGTTGAGTTGTTTCACCAAAGCCATGCCAGGAACTGCGGCATTACTTGTTGTCATGGTCAAAATCCCCTGACTGCAAGATGTCGACGTGTTGAAAACGTAGCTTGATGGGTTTTGGCCTTGCATGGAGCAAATTCCTTCGGTGGCGCCATTGAGTTGCTGTGCAAAACTCAAGATGGTTTGATTGATGTATTTTAAATTTTCCTCCACCGCCGCTGATGCCGAAGCATCGGTAATGCTCTGATCGCCCAAACAAAGGAAGTCGAGTGCAAGTCATGACAAAAGTACTCGATCCGTTGGCTCCATTGATCAAGCTCATCCACACTTCCGAATTCACTTCGGCGGGAGTGGGACGGTATTCGTTCCCATTGACCACACAAATATTTTGGGCAGCCACACAGCCTGAGTCGTTCACTCCGCCAGTGATGGTTACACTTTCCGTTGCTGAACTGGTGGCATTGCCGCTCATCACGGCATGAGTTGAGTCAGTGATTGAAGTGATCGTCGTTCCATTTGGAATCCCCGACCCTGAGACTGTTAAACCCACCCAGGTCGAAGTGAACTTGGAAAAGTTAATGCCATTGATCAAGACGTTTGAGCCACTGGTGATCGTCGCATTCAATGAGTTGGCTGCGGCCGAAAAACCAAGATTATCGCTCCCTGATTCAATGTAAACCCAGGTCGGCTCTGTTGACAGCACGTCGGCGCGCAATTTTTGCACCTCAATACCCTGCAGCCAAATGATATCATTCGACACGGATTGAAAATCAGAAATCGCGAACGTTCCCATTCCAGAAACCAGCATTCCCTGCGGCGTGTAGGGGCTCGTGGCAGGATAAATGTCAAAGGATCCAACACTGACGGACTGCAAAGCCGTCATCAAGTCGCTGGGACAAGTGCCGCCACCCAGCCAACCCGTCGGCTCTGTCATCCAAGCCGTAAAGTTATTTAGAATCAGACGTGTCGGATCCACGCTCTTGACCTGAGAGACTAGACTGGGAATATCGGTTGCTAGTGGAGTGTTGCCAGAAGGACAACCTGGTTCATCGCCAATGTTGTACCCAATCAAGTTGGTACTGGCGCCGGCCGCTTGCGCTTTGGCCTCAACGTCCTGCACCCAAGCAGACAGGGTGGCAAAGGACTGTAAATCCAACGTGGCATTCACTCCGGCAACTCCGTAAATATTTGCTGCTTTGAGAGCTGCCAAATCGATTTGATCGACTGAGCTATGATTATTGGGATCCGTAAAACCAAGCATGATGTTAATCCCCTCGTTGGCTGCGGCTTGTGCTTGGCTCATTGTGCCGCCGACGAAAGGGCCAGTTCCTGAAGGCCATTGCCACCAAACTGTAATTGGGAAGAAACTCGCACTTTTCGGTGGCCCGTTCTGATACTGATTGTAAAGACCCGTGGTTCCTTGAGTGGGGGTAGGTGTCGGTGTTGGGGCCGGCGTGGTAACACTCGTAATGGTTTCGACCTGCGTCGCGCTGAGCAGGTTTAATAAATTGCCGGTGATCGTGGCTGACCCTGCCGAGCTCCCACGAAAATAAAATTCGCCAGAAGCAGTTTTGCCGCTGAGATTAAACTTGAACCTTGCGCGAAATTTTCATCTTCAACCGTGAACACCTTACTGGTGGCTGAAACGCGCGGTGAG
>PSRN01000142.1 GCA_003176075.1 Bdellovibrio sp. | reverse complement strand
ATGTTGTGTCTTACGAGCCAAAATAGCTGCCCGGGCTGCAGCCAGCCGGGCAATGGGCACACGATAAGGGGAACAGCTCACATAATCCAGCCCGACGCGATTGAAAAACTCAATACTTTCGGGGTCGCCTCCGTGCTCACCGCATACACCTGTCTTTAAATCTGGCTTGCATCGCCGACCCAAGTCAACCCCCGTTTTCACCAGCAAACCAACCCCGCCCTGATCAATGGAAACAAAAGGATCTTTGCTGAATATTCCTTGGGAGACGTAGCTCCCCAAAAAGCGGCTCGCATCATCGCGCGACAATCCCAGAGTCGTCTGCGTAAGGTCATTGGTGCCGAAGCTGAAAAAGTCAGCATGATCAGCGATCAGGTCCGCCGTTAAAGCAGCGCGCGGCAGCTCGATCATGGTGCCGACGAGAAACGCGAATTTCTGCCCTTTTTCAACTTGCACTTTTTGCATCTCATCGATCACCAAGCGGCGAAGAACGGCGAGCTCACGGTCCACGGCCACCAGGGGAATCATGACTTCGGGTTGGAGACTCTCTCCTTCGCCGACCAACTGGCTGGCGGCCTCAGCGATGGCGCGGGCCTGCATGCGGTAAATCTCCGGATAAGTGATGGCCAGGCGGCAGCCGCGATGGCCCAGCATGGGGTTGAATTCATGAAGCGCCTGGATCTTCGTTCGCAGGGAAGCGATCTCGTGGTTCACACGCTTGCCGAACTCAGCGATTTCAGATTCGGACTTGGGGACAAATTCATGCAGAGGCGGATCAAGAAGGCGAATGGTGACGGGATAACCCTTCATAATCTTGAAGAGTTGATAGAAGTCCGTTCTTTGCATTGGGAGAATTTTGGCCAAAGCCCGCTCGCGATCTTCGCGATTGTCAGAGATAATCATCTCGCGGACGGCATCGATACGGTCAGCTCCAAAAAACATATGCTCCGTCCGACAAAGGCCAATTCCCGCAGCACCAAAATTTCGCGCGACGGTGGCATCCTTGGGAGTGTCAGCGTTGGCCCGAACCCCCAGCCGTCGCGACTGGTCCGCCAACTTCATGATGCGAAGAAAAGGGGCGCTCAGCTCCGGCTCGAGTGTTTTCACTTCGCCCAAAAAAACTTCGCCAGTGCCACCGTCCAGAGTGATCACGTCACCCTCTTTCAACACATAGCCTTTGGCCCGCAGGGTCTTGTTGGCGTAATTGACTTCGATCTCACCACAGCCGGCCACACAGCATTTTCCCATCCCACGGGCCACCACCGCCGCATGGGAGGTCATCCCTCCACGGGTCGTCAAAATCCCTTGGGCGGCCACCATGCCGGCGATATCTTCCGGTGAAGTTTCAATGCGCACAAGAATGACTTTTTGACCCCGTTCCTTCCAGTCCACCGCGTCCTCACTGGAAAATACGATGCGCCCGTGAACTCCACCCGGACTGGCGGGAAGCCCTTTTGCCAGAATGGTTTTTTCCGCCTTGGGGTCCAGAGCGGGGTGAAGCAGTTGATCCAACACCGCCGGATCGATCCGCAAAAGTGCTTCGTCGGTGGTGATCAGTTTTTCATCGATCATATCGCAGGCCACTTGCAAAGCCGCTCGCGCCGTTCTTTTTCCGGTGCGGGTTTGCAACATCCAGAGCCGGCGCGCCTCCACCGTAAATTCAATGTCTTGCATGTCCCGGTAATGCTTTTCAAGATGACGGTAAATTTCTGTCAGTTGCTGGTAGGCCTCAGGCAGGAGCGCCTGCATTTTTTCAATTGGCTGCGGGGTGCGGATTCCCGCCACCACGTCTTCTCCTTGGGCGTTGACCAAAAATTCGCCAAAGAATTTCTTTTCCCCCGTGCTCGGATTGCGGGTGAAGGCCACCCCGGTCGCTGAGTCGTCGCCCATATTGCCAAAGACCATGGCTTGAATATTGACGGCCGTACCCCAGTTTTCCGGAATACCATGAAGTTCCCGGTAGGTGATGGCCCTGGGCGTGTTCCAAGAACGAAAAACCGCGCCGATGGCGCCCCACAATTGCTCCCGCGGCTCGGCCGGAAACAGGTGTCCCGTCGTGGCCTTCACCATCTCTTTGAAACGGCGGGCGAGGAATTTCAGGTCTTCAGCCGTGAGTTGGGTGTCGTCCCCGTAATGTTTGTCGGCTTTAAGATCCTCAAGCACCACATCCAAAAGCGAAGCATTCATGCCGAGGACCACATCCGAGTACATTTGAATAAAACGCCGGTAAGAGTCCCACGCGAAACGGGGGTTTCCCGAAGCCTTGGCCAAGCCCTCCACCGTCTGATCGTTGAGACCGAGATTCAAAATGGTGTCCATCATCCCCGGCATTGAAGCCCTGGCCCCCGAGCGGACGCTGACCAAAAGTGGATTGTTCACATCGCCAAATTTTTTTCCTATTTTCGCTTCGACTCTGCCGAGGGCTTTTTCTACGGCCGGTTTGACCCATTCAGGGATGCGCCCGCCGTTTGAATTAAAGTGCGTGCAAACTTCCGTCGAGATGGTGAAACCCGGCGGAACCGGAATTCCCAGCGCCGTCATTTCCGCCAGATTAGCGCCTTTCCCCCCGAGGAGGTTTTTCATCCCCGCATGGCCTTCTGATTCCCCAGCGGCAAAGAAATAAACAAACTTTTCGGGCGGAGCTAACTTTGACTCCGGCATGGACGTGGTTTGCATCCGGCTCTCCTTCTTCAGGTGGTGGTTCAGCTGACTCTATAAACTCTGTACATTGATTCTAGGGCCCCTGAGGGCAATGGCAACTGGTTAAGGAAGGGATCAAGTTCAAGGTTCCAATTTCGTTTACAAGGCCCGCAGCGAATCTAGTGCCGCGACCGGATGATTTTTAACGATTTCGCTTGGGCCTTTGAGTCAGCCCTTCGTTGTCTCGCCCTCAACGTAGCACCGGGGCTACGCCTTCGGGCTCGCGCCTCGGTCTGACTCAAATCCGCTGCGCAAAATCGTTAAAAATCATCCGGTCGCGGCACTAGTAACCGATTATTCCAACCTTGAACTTGATCCCATTTTCCTTAACCAGTCGCCATTGCCCCTAGGTGAAGTTTCGCAGTCCTTGCAGAATAAAAGAATTCAACTGATCAATTGCAACGCGATCTTGCTTCATTGTGTCACGATGGCGAA
Organism: Bdellovibrio sp.; assembly: GCA_003176075.1. GTDB lineage: Bacteria > Bdellovibrionota > Bdellovibrionia > Bdellovibrionales > Bdellovibrionaceae > PSRN01. The sequence goes on along the minus strand of PSRN01000142.1, from coordinate 3,822 downwards.
CCGTCACTTTTTGGTCTGCCGCGGTTTGAAAATCCACGGTCACGCAAAAGGGGGTTCCGATTTCGTCTTGCCGGCGGTAGCGTTTGCCGATGGACGCGCTTTCGTCATAAGTCACGTCAAAATCACCCGTGGCGGCTTCACCGCCCACGCCCTCCGCCAAACGCAACCGGATTTTTTCAGCTGTGCCGATCAATTCATCTTTTTTGGATAAAGGCAAAACCGCCGCTTTCAACGGCGCTATTTCGGGGTGCAGACCGAGAACCACACGCACGTCCTCACCCCCTTTTTCGTCGGCCAGATTTTCTTCCCGGTAGGCGTCGCACAGAAACGCCAGGAACAAGCGGTCGCAGCCCACCGCTGTTTCAATCACGAAGGGTACGAATTTCTCTTTATTCACTTCATCAAAGTATTCGAGGCTTTTGCCGGAGAATTTCATGTGCTGCGAAAGATCGAAGTCGGAACGGTTGTGAATTCCCTCGAGCTCGCTCCAACCGATCGGGAAGTTGTACTGCACGTCCACGGCCGCTTTGGCGTAGTGGGCGAGCTCTCCCGGGCCGTGCGGTTGAAAACGCAGATTCTCCAGCCGCAGTCCGAAGCGTTTGTAGAAATTCATCCGTGTTTCTTTCCAATCCTCGAAGGCCTTTTCATCCGTGCCTGGCTTGACAAAATATTGCATTTCCATTTGTTCGAACTCGCGGGTGCGAAAAATAAAATTGCCGGGGGTGATTTCATTGCGAAAAGATTTGCCGATCTGGGCGATGCCAAAGGGAATCTTGTGGCGGGTGCTGGTCTGACAGTTGATGAAATTGACAAAAATTCCTTGCGCTGTTTCAGGACGCAGATAAACAATGGAACCTTGATCTTCCACTGGCCCCATATGGGTCTTGAACATCAGGTTGAACTGACGAGGCTCAGAAAGATTTTTGGACCCGCAATTGGGGCACTGTCGGCTTTTCAAATAGGATTCCGTATTGTCTGCACGAAAGCGATGCTTGCACTCTTTGCAATCAACCAAAGGATCGGAAAAACCGTCCACGTGACCGGAGGCCTTCCAAACCATGGGCGCCATCAGAATGGCCGCATCAAGCCCCACCACATCAGGCCTGCGGGTCATCGCTTTCCACCAGGCCATCTTGACGTTGAACTTCATCTGCGAGCCCAAGGGGCCGTAATCCCAACATGACGAAAGACCCCCGTAAATTTCGGAACTTTGAAATACAAAACCGCGCCGCTTGGCCAAGGAAACAAGGGTGTTGAGGTCAGTCAATCGATTCGATGGTCCGTTTGTCATTCCAGTTTGTCTCTTTCTAAAGCATTATTCTAAAGTTTCATTCTAAAGTTTTATTCCAAGTTTTATTCCAAGTTTTATTTTAAGGTCTAGACTTTAACGGTTGATATTTCAATGAAAACAGTCCTTGCGCGGATTCGACGGACATTGTTAATATTTTGCTATAATGAGTGAAATCATTGATGATTCCGAGGCGGCTGCAACTTCTCATTTGCAACCACCGTTTTCTCTTTTGGCCGCCACCCTGTTTTTTTTCTTTATCTCCATCGCACCAAACTCGCCCCTGCAGGCTGAAGTTTCGGCGCAACTGCGTGGAGCGGAAAAACTGGTTGAAAATGACGAGGCCATTCGCCAGCAAATGATGGTCATTTCGCGCCAATTGGGGGTCAGTTGCACCAGTTGCCACAGCACCAAAAGCTTCGCCGCCAACGACAAGCGGGAGTACCGGGTCGCCAAGGAGCATATGAAAATCACTCAAGCGCTGATTGATAACGGCTTCGACGGCAAGGAAAAGCATCCCAAAGCCGATTGTTACATGTGCCATCGCGGGAAATTGGTGCCCGATTGGAAAGAGGAGTTTGATCCGCTGACCACCGAAAAGACGAGGGGGTCGGTGAAGTGATCGCGGCTGAATTATTTCTTCTTTATTTCCGCGGTGATGGCCTGATAGGCCGTATCGATAAAATCACTTGATTCACCCTGCAATGATTCGAGGCTTTTTCGATAAGCTTCTTCGACCATATGAAGAGGCGCGCCCGCCGGCAACCCAAGCACCTCGTGGGCGTCCCAGGAATGGCCGTTGTAAATAAACATGACGTTGAGTGATTTCATGGTGGAATCGAATTCGGATTTGGCCTCGGCACTCATCGCTCCCTCCGCCGCCACCGGCGTTCGACCAAAACTCCTTGCCATGCGCAACCGACTCGGCCCGCGTCGACTTCGAGGCCATAAGAAAAGCAGGGCCAGACCCGCCCCGATCAAAAAACTGATCCAGAAAAACACTTGGCTCGTCATCTTTTCTTCATTATCAAGGGGGCTAGAACGAGGTTCAAGAAAATTAGGAAATCCCATGGCCCATGATCCCTCCGCTCGCCCATCAACCCCTCCCACGACCCAGGCTTCCACATCGCCTTTTGATCGACAACAAAGAATGTCGGGAATCAAAAAAGTTATAGCCGTCAGCAGTGGAAAGGGAGGTGTCGGCAAGAGCACCGTCGCGGCCAACCTGGCCTTAGCTCTCGGGCAAAAACATCGGGTCGGGCTCTTGGATGCCGACATCTATGGCCCCTCCGTCCCTCGACTTTTCGGGGCTCTTCATCAGAAGCCGACGATCAACTCCGAGCAAAAGATAACCCCGATCGAACGGCTCGGTCTGAAACTGATGAGCATCGGTTTTCTGGTCGAAGAGGAGACGGCGGTCGTATGGCGCGGACCCATGCTCTTTAAGGCCATGGATCAATTCCTGCGCGACGTCGATTGGGGCCCCCTTGATTTCTTGATTATCGACCTTCCACCGGGAACCGGCGACGTTCAGCTGACCCTCGCTCAAAAGGTGGCCCTCTCAGGAGCCGTCGCGGTGACGACACCACAGAACCTGGCTCTGGCCGATGTCAAAAAGGCCATCGACATGTGGAAGCGGGTGCAGGTCCCCCTTTTAGGAGTGGTTGAGAACATGGCTTATTTCGTGAACCCGACAACGCAAGAACGGATTCAAATGTTCCCCAAGGGGGAGCTGGAAAGCTACCTCGCCCGAGAAAAGCTCCGCAAGCTGGCGGAAATTCCGTTGAACCCAGCAGTCAGCCTGGCAAGTGAAATGGGCATTCCCATCATGGGGAGCCACCCCACCAGCTTCGAAGCGCGGGCTTTTCTGAAAATGGCTGAGGATCTGGCCGAACTTATGTAACGCTTCGTTGGCCCCACAGCGTGGGCGGCGGAGCCGACACCGGTACGATATTGCATTTTTGGAACACCACCGGCAAACCGGCGACCCGCTTGTTTCTAATCGAATCGCGGAGCTGATTCATTCCTTCACACACACCCTTTGGCCACTGTCTAATTTGAGAATCAAATGACAAAAGTTTTGCACTGGACGAAGGGCGAGCTAGAATAAAGGTCACAAGGAGGTGGTCTCGGACAGAAAGACTGGTGGCAGGAAGCTGGCAGTCCTTCACTGAACTTCTCCTTCGGATAAGGATGTTGAGGGTACAGGTTCAGAACGAGACAGTCCCAAAATGATAGGGATATCGGATGGCGGGATAAGAGAATATGGATGTGATGTTCAACCCCTAACAGAAGGAGGACCCTAGAGCGATAGGATTTTTAATCCTTCCTTTGCTCAAGGCAAACCCACGGGAAACCGGGGGGCGCAAAGCTAAAGGGGCTTCCTTGCAGGTCGTTATGATGACGGTTTGCGAGATGCCAGCCAGACTACCAGAGGACTGAAGCTGAAATGCTTCAGAAATGCCAAAGGGTGCATTGCAATGGAAGGTCAGTTCTTTTCAAAAATTCAAGACAGGTTTCATTCCCCTTAGCTC
>PSRN01000145.1 GCA_003176075.1 Bdellovibrio sp. | reverse complement strand
GTGACGTCGGCACCCATCGCGACGGCGATCTTGACTCCCATGTGTCCCAGACCGCCCAGCCCAAGGATCGCCACCTTTCTCCCAGGTCCAGCTTTCCAATGCCGGAGCGGAGAATAAAGCGTAATGCCAGCGCAGAGAAGAGGTGCCGCCCTGTCGAGGGGAACCGACGAAGGGATCTTCAGCACGTAATTTTCATCGACAACAATGACGTTGGAGTATCCGCCATAGGTCGGCGTTTTCCGGTCACGCTCGTAAGCGTTGTAAGTCAATGTGCAACCTTCCAGGCAATATTGGTCCAAGTCCTGCTTGCAGTTGACACATTGCCGGCAGGAATCAACGAAGCACCCAACGCCGACGTGATCGCCAATTTTGAACTCCGTCACCTTTGATCCAATGGCCTTGACAACCCCTGAAATTTCATGGCCGGGGACCATCGGGAAAATCGAACCGCCCCACTCATCGCGGGCTTGGTGAATGTCAGAATGGCAGATTCCGCAATATTTGATATCAATAACAACATCATGTTCTTTCGGGTCCCGCCGCAGAAAGTTGAAGGGCCCCAGACGGGACTTGGGATCCGGGGCTGCATATCCTTTGGCTTGAATCACGGCTGTCTCCTGGTGTGGGTGCGCCAGAGCTAACTATCCTTCAATTAACTGAAGTGGCAAATGCAGACCGAGTCAAGACAGAAAATTCGCAGCCGACCCGGGGGGCGGCTGGTCCTCAAACCTTTCCTCGCTGCGGAGAACCTTTTCAATGATCTTCAAGTGCGATAAACATCTTGGCTGAAATTATTCATTCTTGAGTTCAACTGTTGTTCACCAAAGTGTCTGCATCGGGGGTAAGTTAGTGAAAGGCATGGCGGCATTTTTGTCCGCGTTTTTTTTGGCAACGCTCACACTCTGCGGAGACGCCCACTCCACGCCTCTCGGGCTGAGTCATGACTTGATCGACTGCGGATCAGTTCATTATCCATTCGCCCCGCTCTTTTATCACGGCGACAGTGTTGCAAAGGCGCTCGTCAGAAAAGACATTCCCGAGGTGTGGGGGGATCACTCTCTACCGCACGAGGAATGGCGCGCCGTCAAGTACCCCAAGGCCATGCCACGCAGGACCGTCAACGGCGAAGATTACCAAGCTTATCACAGTCTTTGGCTGCCGGATGGAAAACCTGCGCATCCCGTACCCTTCGTCCTGCAACATGGCTTTTCGCGGTCGTCGCGTTACTTCCATGACATGGTCGTGCTGCTCACCCACCTGGGTTTTCGGGTGATCACACCCGACGGAGTGAATATCGGCTCCACCCTCAAGCTCACCGGAACGCTGCGCCCTGAAACCAAGGGGATTTTGACCCGCCCCTCGCCCCTCGATGACGCGTTGGCCATCCGCGATTTGATTCGCGCGGAAGGGATCGACAAATTTGTGCTGGTCGGTCACTCGCGGGGCAACGCGGTCACTTCACTGGTGGCCGCCATGCCTGAGTTTAAGGATCGCATTGTTCTGAACGTGCCCGTAAACCCTTATGTCATGTGGCTGAACGACTACTACATCGATCGCTATTTTCAAAGCTCACCCCTCCACCAAGGGCTTAAGGGCTCAGCGAATCTGCAGAGAATCTTGGCTCCATGGTTACCTGAAATCGCAGATTTTTCAGAACAAATCAGCGAGGCTCTCGAAGAAAATCAAAAGGACTTGGTACGACAGGGTTTGAGCGCGCTGATTGACCCGCATTTTCAGAAGTTCATCGCCATGACTCTTGATGATGTTCGGCCTGACGAAGCCACCGGTCTGCCAGTTGAAGTCCAAGCCGCGGCCATCGCGCAAATTGGCAAAGGCTTGGCCGGCGTTTCCAGCCAAAAGCGCGGCTTCGATGTATTACCCCTTTATGGAGTTAAGAATCCCCTTCGCAGCGTCGATGTCGACATCGCCGCCTCCGACAACGGATTCGGCATCAGCAATCCCGAGTATGGGATCGCGCCGATCAGTCCTGAAGTTCTCCGTAGGACACTGGTCGTTTGGGGCGAACTAGACACGCTCGCCAAGCCGGAAATCGTGGAGTTGTTGTTGAAGGCCGAAGGTGTCACCTCCCACCCGATTCGGGGAGGGACTCACTATGTTCCGGACGAGCAGCCCGCCGAACTGGTTCGTATTATCGTTTCGGCTCTGCGGAAATATCTCTAAGACAAAGACGGACCCGCACCCAGGCCGGATCTAATGTCCAGGAAATTCTTAAAGACGTTCGCCTTATGATGACCCGTCAGTTTGGATGCGGCATAGGCGTTTAGATCGGGATTCTTTGATAGCAGGCTTGCTACGTCCGAGTTGAGTACTGATCCAAACAAACATCTGTTTCTGAGTTCGAGAGAAGATCTCAGGACATATTCTCTTGGGCGCAGGAATTTCGCTTTATCAACCGCAAAGTTTGGAATGAGCAATCCCACCTTTTTGAAGTACGGCGCTGGGTTTCGGATTCGGGGGCCTTCGAACACATTGATCGGAGATTCCCTTTTTGAAGCATATTTTTTTAGAATATCTATAGGCCGACCACCAACTGAGCGCACCTTCATGAACTCCAGAAGTCCACCCAAGACTACTTTATCGTAGGGAACACCATCTCTGATCAGTTTCCTGATCTTGGATGGACTTAGCAGATGGCCGTATTCATCAATCCAGCACAAGATGCCTTCAGCCGTCCTCGAGTTGTTGAAGTTCATGGTGCACCGAAGAAAAAATCTTTCGATATCCGCGTACCCCGTTACTGGTTTTGAATCACTGAAAGCAATCGCAATTCCAAAATAATTGGCAAGGCTCGAAAAATTATCTAAGGGCAAGTTTCTTAAGATCCTCGATTGTCTCATCGAACTCCTCGATTATTTTCTTGGTTCCCCCGCCTGGCGGCGAGTCACCAGACCTCCAGTTTGGGTATAATTATATTACCTTTTTAAAATCAGGTCAAATTACGCGCTTGGATCTTTTATTTAATCCTGGAGCATCTGGGGGCACGTTTCCACGTCGATATCGAAGACCCTCCCAATCTGAAACGTATCCGAACCTCTGAGGACTTGGGGGTTCAAATACGCTAGGAAAGACGAAGTCGAAAACTACTAGCCAAGCAGAACTTGCCGCAAGAGCAGGTGTCAGCCGAAGGTTCAAATATCAGCGAGAATGAACTATCGCGGGAGCGACAAACCTAATTTTCTGATCCCGTCATTCAATGCGATCTCCTCGTCCTGATAGGGTTTGGCGATCCCGGCCTGTTGAATTCCCTTGAAAAATTCCCGTCCCGCGCGTGCCAGCTGTTGCGCCGTAATCAGGTGAGTATAGATTTTCTGGACGGTGGTTTTGAAAGGGATAGGTGCAGAGCCTTCTTGCGCTGTCTCTTGAGCCGCTGTCCTGTGATTTGTGATGGTCTCAACCAGCAGAGTATCAACAAATATTTTAGCTGAAATTGGCATGGACGAGCTTTCGCGATAGTCGGATCTCAGTTTTCGCAGAAACTCAGGTAAAATGACAGGCAGATTCGGACTCTTGATCAGATCGACTAAAACAGGAGAAGTTCTTAGTCTTTCAAAGAGCCTGACCACGGCATCCTGCTGTTTCGAGCGAAGCACAATCTCCCAGAGCTGTTCGACCAACGGTTCATTGTCAGCTGCTGCTCCCAGTTCCAAAGCGCCTATCACATGGATAGCCATGTCAAGCGCCTCCTTCGAACCGGTGCGCATATCAAGATCCTCCAGAAAGCTCAGCGACCTGCTGAGGTGAGATGTAATATCAAGGTAGGCACGCATTTCATCACTCACCGTTCCGCCCCATTTGCTGGTCAGAAGCTTGTCCTTGGCCTTCTTGGGGTTCCCTGTTGCTGCGATCGTGGTGATGTACCTCTTAATTTTATCAACATCGGCGGCGTGAATTCTGTGGTTTGGAAGAGCTAAAACGCTTGGCGCTTCTCGATCTATGTCGGCCTCAGATTCCCAAGCGAGGGGCGCGTAGGATGGGGCGCTATACTCCGCAAGACCAGCGAGCGAAATAGGCATTTTTCCACCCCGGCTCAGCTTCTGAAGTTCAGCTTCGAAAAATCCCGTATGTGGCGACGTCGCCGCTGGATTCTCGATCCCAAAGGCTCTCATGATAAAAGTAGCCTCCCAAACAATTGGCAACGATTTATGTATTGGTCCTGAAAGATTCTCGGCAACCAAACTCCTTAAGATCTTCTCCACGGATGCGCGGTCAGGCCGGTCATCCGACTCTGTCTGAGAGATCGCCATTTCCATCAGTTCGTCCCAGAATTCCCTCATCCTTGGATGGAAGTAACGCATAACCGCAGGTGCGAGTGTTTCCATCGTCGCAAGGGCTTGAAAAGTCCTGGCTACGGCAGAAGGGCTGGTGCTATTGCGCAAAATGCGCATCAAATCGAGAAAAAAATTGGGCTCGTCAGAGGTGTCATGGGTGAGGCGCTGCGAATCCATGGCGAACTCTCGTTGACCACGCTTGGACCCCAGTGAACTCAAGACAATTTCGAGCGCGTAACCGGTCCGATCTTCCGGGTTCGCCCGTTCAAAGCCTTCGACGAAACGCAAGGCCAACCTTCCCCTGGCCGCGAGATTGGTGTCGCCAAGATCAATGCCAAGATCACGCAAGTCCAGGTTTCTCCTTTTACCAAACCAAGTGTTCGGGTCAAACAACTGACGCAAAGACCGTTCCGCTTTCGCCATGTCTTCCACAGCGCCAAGTTTGATAAGGAAAAGGTAAAGCCCCCATACGTCACCTCTGGTCATGGGTCGCTGCGGATCCTTCACGATTTTGTCGATCCGCTCGTCAGTCACCTCGGCTAAATCGTGGTTTTCCCATCGCCAATCATTTGACTTACGGAGCTTGATTGCAACGTCGTGGAGGAATGGAGGCATGAATTCCTTCAGTTGCGCGGCGGTTTTCGCGATGGCTTCAGGTGGGCCAAATTGTTCCGCAACCTTTCTGACAAGGGCATCTTCCCATCGACGTCGAACTGTAGCCCATGATCTAAGCGAAGCGGATTCGGCGGCAGACAAGCCAGCATGGACTTTGTCACAGGCTATTCCGGCGGCCGTAAGGGCGGCCACTTCGGATACAGCCGCTTGGGAGGTCGTACTGCCCAAAGCCCGTGCCGGCTTCGCCGCCCACGCCATCAATCCAGTGAACACAAAAGAAGCCAAAGAATTTAAGAATGCGGCTGAAAAACGCCAGCGAAAGTGAGTCATACCGTGTGCCTCCTGAACTTGGTCCGGGAACTATCACGGCAGGGACCCACTCAATAGGCTTCAGTCTCATCCGCGTAAAATTAACAATCGCAGTGGGTGACAAAGATTCAAGGCCTCATAAAGATTCAAGGCCTCATTTTGACAGCCGAGTAACGAGAGCCGGTAGCAAGGTCAGAGTGAAAAGGAGCGAGGTCACCAAGCCGCCAAGAATAGTCACGGCGAACGGGCGGGCCGTCTCGGATCCTATGCCATGAGAAAAAGCGGCGGGGACGAGGCCGATGATCGCCACGCTGCTGGAAAGAAAAATGCTTCGCCCCTTCTGTTGCAGGGCCGCCAGCATGGATCCGCCGCGGCTCCATTCCTCAATCAACATCATTCCGGTCAAAAATGACACTCCCGTCAGGACGATAATCCCAGCCGCCGCGGAGATACTGAGATTCAAGCCCAAAACACGGAGTCCCAAGAATGCGCCAAGCAGCGAAAACGGAATTTCCCAAAGAATGAAAAAAACTTTCATCCAGCTGCCGAACCAGCTTTGCAAGATGATGACGATGGCCAGGATGCACAAAGGAACCAGGACCATGAGTTGTTGGGCGGCTCTCTTGGCGTTGGCGAATGACCCTGACCATTCCATACGGTAATGGGGCGGCAGTTTGATTTTTTCACCGATGCGGCGGGATGCCTCGTTGACAAATTCGACAACGGCACGATCCCTGACCGAACACTTGATGGCAATCCGCCTCTCCCCTTGCTCGTGATAGACCCGGCTCACTCCGCCCACCAATTTGGGGTTCGCGACTTCGCCCAAGGGGACGCGAACGCCGTCGGCGGTCAGAACAGGGAGGGAGGCCAACGCGTCTTGATCGATGGGCTCAGGCAGGTCAGGTTTGGCGATGATGGAAATTTCTCGACCTTCTTCATCGACCATTTTGGCGGCCAACCGCCCCATCAACGCGGTTTCAAGAACTTCTTCCGCATCGGTCACGCGCAGCCCATAGCGGGCAAGAAGATCACGGTTCATGGCGAAGCGAAGTTCCGGCTGGCCCAGCAACTGTTCGTTTCCCACGTCATCAGCTCCCGGGACAGTCCTGATGATCTCCGTGACCTGACCGGCGAGTCCCTGGAGGACCTCGAGGTTCGGCCCGAATAGCTTGACCACAAGCTCCCCTTTGACCCCCTGACCGCTTCATCCACGTTGTCCTTGATCGGTTGTGAGAAGTTGAAACTCACCCCCGCGATATCTTTGAGCGCGTTTTGCGCCAGAGCCACGAACCCATCTATGGTCCTGGCGCTTTGCCAATCATGCGGGTCCTTCAACGACACCAGCGTTTCGATATTATCAAATCCATTCACATCCGTGCCGTCGTCGGGCCGGCCCACCTGGGACACGGTATCAACAACTTCAGGAATTGTTTTCAGCCGGTCATGGATTCGTTTGGCAAGCGCCACGGAAGCTTCCCGCGCGATCGTTTGCGGAGCCGTGGTTCGAATGTAGAGCGAGCCCTCATTGAACTGGGGAAGAAACTCCCGGCCCAACCCCCAGACCAGCAGGCCGAGCACAACCAGAAAGAACACGACGGACTTCGCAAACAGAGCAGGCGTATTGATCAAGGACCTGACGGCGATCTCACACCTCATTAGGATCCAGGCGAAAAAGTGCTCGGTCTTGTCCGCCCCCGCTTGCGCCGGCAAAAAAGCCGCGGCCAACGGGACAAAGATTAAAGCGCCCAACTGGCCGCCCAGAAGAGCGGAAATCAGGGTGATCCCCAGCGGCTTGAAAATTCGCCCTTCCACTTGTTGCAAGGACAGGATGGGAACAAAGGCGATCAGCAAAAGCAGAGCGCAGAGAAAAGCCGGCTGTAAAACTTCAGCGATCGATTGTTTGACGACCGGGGGTTGTTTGCTGCCGCGGGCGGCGATGGCCACGATGACCGCCTCGGCCGCGAAAATGGCGGTTTCAACAATGATGCCAAAGTCCACCGCGCCGAGGGAGATCAGGTTCGGGGCGTAACCCGCCCATCTCATCCCAACGAAAGCGATCATCAAGGCGAAAGGAATAATGGCTGCGACCCCGAGGCTGATGGGCCAGTAGGCCAACCCCAGGCCCAAAATCAGTACCACGCAAACGAGAAAGATCCCCATGATGACATTGTGAAAGACCGTGTGGGAGCTTCGCTCGATCAGGTCCGTTCGATCATAGTAGGGAATAACCTGCACGCCCTTGGGCAAAACGGAGTCATTCAATTTCGCGATCTTCTCGCGAATTTGTTCGCAAGTTTCGACCGTGTCGGCGCCCTTTCGCATCAGTATGATGCCTTCGACGACGTCGTCATTGCCGTTAAAGGCCACCTGACCGAGTCGCGGTTGCGTGCCGAAATGGACACTCCCCAGGTCACGGATGCGGATGGGAATCCCTTTTTGCGTCGCCACGACGGCTTGCACGAGACTCTCAGGGCTCTCGTAGAGACCGATCGAACGGACGATGTAGCTTTCGTCACCATGGCGAATAATGCTGCCGCCGGCATTGGCGTGATTTTGCCCGAGGGCCTGAGCCACCGAAGACACTGAAAGGCCGAAAGCCTTCAGGCGCGGAATGTCCAACTTGACCTCAATGGTCCGGACCGGACCGCCAAAACTCACGACATCAGCCACGCCGGGAATGCTCTTGAATTCGCGTTCCAACCGCCAGTCCTCGATGAGACGCATTTCGTCCACTGGAAGATCACCTTTGAGCGTGTAGCGAAAGATCTCGCCCAAAGGCGTGCTGTCCGGCGAAAGCGAGGCCTTTACGCCTTCGGGAAGTTCAGCATCATTCAATCGCTGGGCCACATCGATGCGCGCTTGTTTGGACTCCACCTTGTCTTCGAAAGTCAACGTGATCACACTCAGGCCGAAAATTGACAGCGACCTTTGATTCATCAGTCCCGGCAGACCGTTGGTCGCCACCTCCAGAGGCACGGTGATTTTTCGCTCGACCTCCTCGGAGGCTTTTCCTGGATATTGCGTGATCACTTGCACCTGAACGTTGGTCAGCTCTGGAAACGCTTCGATCTCACTTTGCAGGGCCACATACATCCCCCACCCGAGAAATGAAAAAAGCAAGGCAAAGAAAAGAATCGGCTTTCGCCTTTGAAATTCAATCAGCCACTCGATGAACTTGGTCATGATTGAGCCCTCGGCGAACTCATGGCTGAGCCCTCGGCGAACTCATGGCTGAGCCCTCGGCGAACTCATGGCTGAGCCCTCGGCGAACTTCATGGCTGAGTCCCCGGCGAACTTCATGGCTGAGCCTTGGCCTCTGAAGGACCCGAAGACTCATTGACTTTGCGGAAGAGAAAAATGGCGTTGTTCGTGGCGACCAGATCGCCGTCCTTCAGCCCGCCTTTTTGCTTTGGCCGGACCGACGCCGTATTGTTCGCTTCACCGAGGACATCCACCTCAACGACGACCGGCTTGCTTTCCGGTCCCTTGACGACAAAACGGGTGTTTTGGCTGAACACCAGGGCCTGGGAGGGTATCGCGAACACCGGATCGCCAGATCCCGTTTCAATCTCGCCGAAGATCATGCCGTCCAAATTCGCATGATTCGACAAGGTGACCGGTTGAAGGCGAACCCGCACCGTTCGTGAAGCCGCATCAATGGCCGGAACGACCGCCTTTACAACTGACGCGTAGGCTTTATTGGGCTCCGATGCCAAATGAAACTGGACGCGCTGGCCGGTCCGCACCGCTCCCAAATCCCGCTCCGCCAGATCCAGTTCGACGGACATTCTCTTGGTATCCAGCACGGTCATCAGGGCGTCGCCGACGTTGAATGTGGCTCCCGATTCGACCCCCCGCTTGGTGACCGAACCCGCAAAGCTTGAGACGATTTCGCAGCGGTTGTCGCGAATCCTGAGGCCGAGCTGTTTTTCCCGGTTGTTCACTCCCTCCAATAAATCCGGAATTTGTCGCTTTTCCGCCACCCGCTTTTCCTCGGTCAGGGATTGGCATTCCGCACTGTTCACCAAAAGCAGCGGATCGCCGGGTTTGACCCGATCGCCTTCCCTGGCGAGGATTCCCAGGATTCGCCCTTGCACGCGGGCGGACTCGATATTCAAGGCGCCTTCCTGCGGAGTGACCCGGCCGGTGACCTTCACGATGGAATTGAAATTGGAGAGCTTGACGCCCGTCCAGGCGTAGGTCTCAAGCGCGGCGGCGCTGAGAAAAGGCCCAAAGGCAAGAATCCAAAAAATGGAACTCATTTTATTTCCTCCCTGGCGTTGGATGACAGGCATCCAAACAACCCAGCCGCGCCATCAGCAGCGCCACTTTCATCTGGATTTCCTGGTTTTTCAGATCGAGTAATGTTTTCCGTGAAAGAATCAGCTCGGCATATCCAAGTTTGCCGCTGCGGTACGCGGCCGAGGTGCTCTCCACCAAAGCTTCGCCCAGCGGAATATCCTGTTTGCGCAATTCCATCAGCCGACGCGCGTCGCGCTCGAATTCCTGGCTTGCTTCCTGCCGATCCGCCTTGGCGGTGATCAAACTTTGTTGTGCCGCACTTTGGTCGAGTACGGCCTGGGCTCCAGCCCTGCGGGCTTCCACGGATTCAGTAAAGGGAAAAAACAACGGCAGCGTGAATGCGACCGAAAGGGTCGTCGTCCACTCTTGCGCCGCCGGACTCGCGGCGGGATTCAAGTAATGATTGCGCGTGGCCGTCCAGGTGAGATCAGGAGCCTGGGCCCACCAGCGGAATTCCTGGGTCGCCTTGCTGGTGGCAAGCTGCGCCGCCCCCCGCGCTTCATCGGCCGTCTCACTCCCCAGATTTTTCAAGGTTTCGCCCGTCAGGTCATCAGGAATCCCCGCGGGCAAAAATTCCGCGTCAGCATGTCCGAACAGTTCAAGCCATTTCTTGCAGTTCGCGTCCGCGTGGTTTTCCGCGGTTACCAGGTCAACCCTGGCTTGGCGCTCTTGCAGTTCAGCGCCAATTTTTTCCGCTTGGGTGGAGTGGCCAGCCTCATAAAGGCCCTTCAACGAGCGGGCGAGAGTGCTGAAGTCGTCGACAGCCGTCCTTTGCAGATCCACCAGCGCCTTATTGGAAGCGCAGTCCAGATAGGACTTGACGATCAGCTTAGCCGCCTCATGGCGGCGGGCCTGCAATTCCAGACGATCGGCACTGGACTTAGTCCGGTCGAGATCCATCGCCGCGAAAGACTTTCCAGGAAATGATGTGGTCAGACTGATGCCGTAGGATTCAGCCGACAGGTTGTCCGCATTGCCATACTGAAATTGCGGCTCCTTCGGCAGAAAGCGCCGCCAGCGATCCCCTTGGCTCAGTTCGCTCAGGGTCGATTGCGCCTTTAATTGGGGGGACCGATCCAAATAATCGCTCAGAGCCTGATCCAAAGAAATAGCCAAGCAAGGGGAAGAACTTGCAAGCAAGACCGAGGCAACAGCGAAAACATCAACAACAAAAGCAACAACAACTGAAAAGAGGTGATTCTTACCCATTTGTTAACTTCCACTGCTATGAAGGGGGTCGTTTGACAACGATATGACCAATGCCAGGTTAAAACAAAAAGAAACCGCAAAAAGAACCACTGACTTCTCCGTTTACTCTGGACGAACGCCGCCATGACTTTGTCGTCAGGTCGCACTGGGTGAAATTTTTTTCTGGCAAAAGATTGGATAAAAGTGCGTGCTGGGCGGCATATTAAGTTTCGTGATATGACCGCGTTTCGTGATATGAATGCGCCGAAAGATAGGTTTCATTGCCGGAAGACAGTTTCATGAAGACAGTTCGTGAAGACAGTTTCATAAGGAGTCGACCCATGAGTCTTTACAGCCCCGACCATAGCGTGGGCGGCGAAGCCGCCACGGGCATGAACAGGCGGTTATCAATCACTCTCCCGTTGTTTTTCCAACTGATTGCTTTTCTGGGGATCGAAGCGAGCGGAGCTGAATGGTGCGGCCAAATAAACACCAATCCGGTGAACAGTGGCGCGTCCGCGGCCCCTTCAACCTTTGCGGCTGCGGCTGCGGCTGCGGAACCTGATGTGGTTCTCAGCGAAATTCTAGGAAAGACCATGGCCATTAGGGGTCTGATTTCTCTCGCTTCACGCATTGAGAATGCGTCAGTCAGCGAGGTGCCTGGTCTTCAACAAGCCAGATCTTTTTTCGCCACAATGGATCGTGTCCAAGTCAGAATTCCAATGGGTGGAATCACTTTCCGAAGTGGCTCGCCATGTACAGTGGACGTTTCTTTTTCCGAAGCTACATCCAGTTCTTTCGGGCCCCATAGCCTGATTGGGATGGCTCATCCGCCAACTGTACCTTACCGAATTGAAGGGCAAGTTCGCCTGACTTCTCCTATCGGCAACGCAGCGCGCGAAGTCTTTATGGCAGTTCTAACAGGACTTTCCCAGTTAAATCATGCTGATTTCCGATATGTCCCGCTGCCACTGCGGGTTTTGCCCGTTC
>PSRN01000269.1 GCA_003176075.1 Bdellovibrio sp. | reverse complement strand
GGGGTGGGCGTGGGAGTAGGGGTCGGAGTCGGAGTGGGAGTCGGAGTCGGTGTAGGGGTCGGAGTGGGTGTTTGAACGCCAGTGGAACTGGGAGGGGGTGTTGGCAGTGGAATCGGTGTCGGAACCACTGTCGAAATCCCTGATGCCCCACCTACTCCTGTTGAGCTTCCTCCCGGAGTTGTTCCATCTTGTCTATTAGATGACGGTGAAACGGCTGTTCCGGTCCCAGACGTGCCAAGCTCGGCCTTTTGGCATCCGAGAGACAATGCAAGGGAGATAAACAACATGGATTGGAACAGCGACCGGTAAAGGCACAGCGTGGGCGGCCGGGCCGCCACGGATAACTTTACGATGATCTCGCGAGAATGCGCGAAATGGCTCCGCCTCACGGCCTCTTCCCCCCTGCAAACGATAGTACCAACAGGTTATCACCTCGTACCCGCGACCAAAAGTGAAGCGCGGAAAAGTCAATAAGTTGTATCGTTCTCAGAATAGGACAAGCTTGAGAAGGAGTTAGTTTGAACTGGCCTCGACGAGTGTTCACCTACTATGGCCACGATGAATTGCTGCAACGGCGACAGGGATTCGAAATCGACGTACTTCGTTGAGGGATTTCTTCCAATACACCGAATTGAGCTTCGCTGTCATTACTCTGCCTCCAGTGGATGGAGCATGGACAAAGCGTCCTTTGCCGAGATAGATGCCCACATGGGAAGCTTTTTTTCCCTCTTCATTAAAGAACAGAAGATCGCCCTTGCGAACTTTGGAACTCTCGATGGCAATGGAAGCCAAACGTTGGTCAGCGACCCTTCGCGGAACGGCGAAACCTGTTTTATTAAAGCTGTAGTAAACAAGGCCGCTGCAGTCGAAACCCTCCGGCGTGGATCCGGCGAATTTGTACGGTCGGCCGATTTGCGCCTCGGCTCGATCGGCCGCGACGGCTGCAAGATTGCTCCTTCGCCTATTCTTCTTTGCGGGCCATTTAGCTTTTGAAAATTTGGCCTTCGATTTCGTTGCTGGTGCCGAGGCCCCGTCGGCCCACGCCAACCCTGGGCGTGGTGAACCAGGGGAGGCAGCAAAAAAGATCAATAAAAAACCGGTCGTCCTTAAGACCCTTGACCCCATGGCTCCATTTTCTTCTGAGCCCATGGCTCTATTATCGTCCTCCCGAGGTCGGGACTCAAATCTGCACGATTCAAACTATGGCATTCATTTCAATAGGAGAAACTTAGGGAACGAATCTTTCGAAAACGTTTCAACTAGAGACTCTGCTGTTAGCATTGATCGCCCTTTTGAGTCTTGCCAATTATCGCGCGATTTTACCGCCGCCAGTTCAGCTCGGCTTGGATTTTCTCTTGAAGGGAGTGAATCTGATCATTTCTTTCGGCGTTGGACCAATTATGATAGGCGGCGAACACATCAGCGATACGGGTGATCTCTGACAACCCGTGGTCGGGTCGCGACAGGTAAAGCGGCAGGCGGCGAAAATAAAAATCAGAGAGATTCAAACACATCGTCATCAGGATCGCGTGGGCCGCTTCGAACTCCACCAGGCTCCTGAGATCCGGGAAAGAGCGGGCCATCTCAAGGGCTTCATCGCCATGCCGCTCATAAAGGCGGGCGGCGTCCTCGCGCCCCAGTCCAGACAAGGCCACAAGCTCGCCGGCCTCCTCCTCGGCGCGATCCAGATAGCCGGCCGTTATCAGGGCGTTCAATGGCTGTTCCGTTTGGCACAGCCGCCATTGCGCGCGCTTCTCAAGGGGCAAGGTTTCCAGGACTTTCTTCACGGCCTGCTCGGCAATCCGCCGGTAAGTCGTGTACTTTCCGCCCATCACGTAAGTGACCCCGTGGCCGTCGGTTTCAATGGTGTGTTCACGGGAGGTTTTTCCTTCTTTCACGGCCCCGTCGTCGACGAGGGGGCGAACGCCGGCATAGGAGGCGACGATATCTTGGGGGGTGATCTTGAGGCCGGGAAAGTATCGATCGACAACCTTCAGCAGATAATCCACTTCGCCCGCTTCGGCATGGAGCTGGTCAAGGTTGCCGTTAAAGTCCGTGTCGGTGGTGCCGACGAGAACCATCTCATGCCGGGGGATCGCAAAGACGATTCTCTCTTCGGCCGCCATGACCACCGCCATTTTCAACGGAAAGCGGGTCCGTGAAAAAGTCAGGTGGATACCTTTGGTGGGGCGAAGGTGTCGTTTCCAGTCCGTGAACAACCGCGAAGCCAGAGTGTCCACCCAAGGGCCGACCGTGGTGATGAACCGGTCGGCACGAATTTGAAACCGGGAACTGGCGCGAAGGTCCTCGGCCTCCAACGCGACCATTCGGCCTTGGGGGTCAAGCTCGCGGCCGACGGCTTTGACGTAGTTCGCCGCCACCAGGCCGGCTTCGTTGGCTGATCGAAGGGTTTCGATGACGAGCCTGTCGTCATCCATATAGGCGTCGGCATAGGTGAAGGCTGCTTGCAATCCTTGTCTCAGCAGAAAGGGGATCTCTTGCAATGCTTCGGTCGGCCGCAGGCGCTCGTGCGCTTCGGGTGTTTCAAAAAGTGCCAGGGCGTCGTAGAGCCACATGCCAAGACTCATCAGACGGGGGCTGACCCTTCCGCCCTCGTACATGGGGATCATGAATTTCAAGGGATGGACGAGGTGAGGCGCGATTTCAAGAAGGGTGCGACGTTCAGCCAGTGCTTCAAAGACGAGATGAAAATCACGATTCTCAAGGTATCGGATTCCGCCATGGATCAGCTTGCTCGAGCGTGAGCTCGAACCAAAAGCAAAATCGTTGGCTTCCACGAGGCCCACCTTCATGCCACGCAGGCAGGCGTCCCGCGCCGCGCCGGCGCCGTTGATCCCACCGCCGATGATCACCAAATCAAAATGTTCATTCCGCAGTCGTTGGATGTTCGAGGTTCGATCAGCTGCCGCGAAGGATTTCATCTCAGACCTTTGTGCTCTTGACGACGGCCACCGTGCAGGACTCCATGTCAGCCTCTTGTGCTCTTGACGACGGCCACCGAGGGACTCCAATCGTGGGCGCCGATTTGTTTGATCGAGTTCATAACGGTTGAAAATTTCGGATAGTACACCCGTTGAAAATGCTTTTCACGCGCCAAACGATAGGCCAAATCACAAAGCTCGTCGCGGACCATCAGGGAGCTGAACTGCAAGTGTTCAATCCACAGGGATTGCGACTGCCCGTCGAAAAACAGCAGGGGTTGGGCGATAAAGTAACCGACGATGGGCCCGGTTTCGCCGTCACCACCACCACCACTACTACTACTACTACTACTACTGTTGCGAACGTCTTTGTCGCGAGCGACGAAGCTCCATCCGAGTGGAATGTAATACTCGAGAGATTCGGGGCGCCAGCGGCTGTTCCAGGAGGTGATCGCTTGCTCCACTTCATCGGTTAAATGTTCGGCCAACTTGCGATTTTCATAGTCAAGAAGTTGGGGGATCTCCGCCGATTGTAGAACCGTCAAAATCGTGGACATAGTTTCATTATGTCCATACACTCCCGTTTGTGAAGTACAAAAAGTGGTCTGACGAAATTTGGAAACAATTGCGGGCGGCTCTTGCCGAGGAATTGCGTTCTGGGGCGCGGCCGGTGGCGGCCTTTGATGCCGATGGGACTTTGTGGGATGCCGATATCGGGGAAGATTTTTTTCGCTACCAGATTGATCAGCGTTTCCTCCCCAACCTCCCTCCGAATCCGTGGGAATATTACGTGAATTGGAAATTGTCTGGAGATCCGCGTCCCGCTTACCTATGGCTGGCGCAGATCAATCGCGGCGTGTCGCTCAGGCAGGTTTTGGACTGGTCGGAGCAGGCGGTGGCAAGTCACGAGCCCTTGCCTATTTTTGCAGACCAAAAAGAATGGATTCAGATTCTTCTGAGCGAAGGGGCGGAGATTTTCGTCGTCACCGCTTCCGTCCGGTGGGCCATGATTCCGGCGGCTTTTCGCCTGGGCATTGATGAATCTCACGTGCTTGGCGTTGAGACAAAGGTCGAGAACGGAACCGTGACGGCGGAGCCTTATGGTTTTATGACCTATCGGGAAGGCAAAGCCGAGGCTTTGCTGGCACGAACCGGAGGGCGTTGTCCCTTCTTTGCTTCGGGCAACACAGTCGGGGATTCAGCGCTTCTGAGGACGGCAAGCCGCTTGGCTCTGGCGGTAAGGACAAATCCGACTCACCAAAGCGAGGAGCTGATTCGAACCGAAGGCATGCTCGCCGAGGAGGCCAAGGAGCGCGGCTGGCTGGTCCATGAATTCTAGAATCTACACTTAATGGGGGAATCGAATATGAGAACGAATTTGGAAGTCATTGCCCGGATCCTGGGGTTCAGCACGATCTTCGGAGTGGTTCTTGTGCTGATTTGGCTGGGGCTGTACCTCACTGGTTTTATCTGCAGTTTTCAAATGTTTGATCTGACTCCTCACGAATGTGGCGTGATTACCTATGGAGGAATTGGACTTATGAAATTGCTGGTCTACACGTTTTTTCTTTTGCCTTGGCTTGCTATTCGTCTTGAAATTCGACGCCAGAAGAATGGGCGGAGCTTGTAGCTCCGCTTTCCATGTCGGTGCCGTCGGCACCTCCGCTCAAATCAAATCGCCGCGATCTGCGATTGAAACAGATTGATCTCCGTCGTGATCGGCTGAACGTAGGATGAGATAGTCATTCCCACCAGCAGCGAGACCACGGGGATTGGAATGGCTCCTGTCGCAAGAGTCGGCAACTGATTCAAGAAAGTGGTGACAACGGAGAGCTGAGTGCTCATCGTCTTCAACGTCGTCATATATTCAGTCTGAAGCGACTGCACCTGCGTGATCATCGCTTGGATTTCTTGCGCCTGGGCCGATCCGGTTGTAGCGGTGGCCAGCGAGCTTTGCAGCAAACTGATCGCACTGGTCAAATCAGTATTGGCCGCGGTTGCCACTGTAACCACATCGTCGAGAATGCACTTCAGGGCTACGGCGATATCGGCTGGAGCCGTCAGCACAAGAATGGCCGGATTGTTCGGGAAGGCATTATTTAGACAGGTCTGTGTCTTGGCTCCCAAAGTTGAAAAATCAACTCCGCCGGTAAAGACATCCCAATTGAACGTACCATCTGGATTAAAGATCGTTCCGAGTGCTTGCTGGGCGTTTGCCACCGACACTTTCGCCGAAGCCACCGATAGCTTGATCTTATTCATGTCGATCGCCGGAGCCACGGAGGCGCTTCGATTGGCTGAGCCACCATCCGGTGCCAAAGACTTAAAACCGTTGCAGGCGGTGATCAGTCCCATCGAAAAGATCAGTGAAAGAAATTGAAAGCGCATATTCCCCCTCCTCTTGCTTCATCACCCCCGGGTCAAAAATGAACCGACTGATGAAGTAGTTTTGTTTTGTTGCGAAGGAAGGAGATGCAAGGCCTGGACCGGACCAAAACCTCATCAGTTTGAGAAAAGTCTGGGAAATTGTCTATGACTCCGAGCGCGCCGAAACGCTTGCCTGTTTTTTGAAAAAAATGGAAGTTGCCGAGAAGTCGTCGTTAGCGTGCGAAGCGCGCATCAGAGAGAGACAGAATTTGTATTCGATCTCATGCTTCTCACTGCGCCCCGACGATTTTACCGAGATCCTGGATTTCCTTTGGACACTCTCGCGTGAGAACTTCATAGCCCGCGTTCGTCACCAAAATATTGTCTTCGATTCGCACGCCGATCCCCCGGTAATGTTCGGCGGCTTCCGCATCGTCCGCCGGAATGTAGAGGCCGGGCTCCACCGTGAACACCATTCCCGGTTGAATCTCACGCGGCTCGCCCTTTCGGTTTCGCACATAGAGCCCTTGGTCGTGCACATCCATCCCGAGGAAATGACCGACCCCATGGGGGTAATACTTGCGGTGTTTGTTGGCGGCCACAAGGTCGTCTCGCCGGCCGGTCAAGAGTCCCAACTCCAGCATGACGTCGGTCAGCAGTGCCGCGCCCAGTTCG
Organism: Bdellovibrio sp.; assembly: GCA_003176075.1. Classification (GTDB taxonomy): domain Bacteria; phylum Bdellovibrionota; class Bdellovibrionia; order Bdellovibrionales; family Bdellovibrionaceae; genus PSRN01. Next base: position 14,043 of record PSRN01000269.1, on the reverse strand, counting down.
TGAAGTTTGGCGAAGGGCAGTCCCGGTTTCACTGATTCAATCACGGCTTTCTGGACTCGCAAGACGCCCTCGTAGACCTCCGCTTGCGCATCCGTGAATTGTCCATTCACCGGGTAGGTTCGTGTGATGTCCGAGGTGAAATAATTAAACTCGCCCGCGGCGTCGACAAGGAGCAGATCGCCGTTGCGAAGTTCGCGGTCGTTGAAAATATAATGAAGAGTGCAGGCATTGGGGCCCGAAGCGATAATTGAGTTGTAACCTTCGCGGGCCGCCCCTCGTTTCATGATCTGGTAAATGAAGTAACCGTGAATCTCGCGCTCGCTCATTCCGGGCCGAACGTATTTCATCGTCTGGACGTGCGCCTCCACCGACAAATCGCAGGCCCGCCGGTGGTTCAGCAAATCGAGATCGGACTTGATAACGCGAAAATCGCCGAGAAACTCATCGGAATCATAAAGCGGCAGCAAGCCAAGGCCCGTTCGTCCAAGACTTGATTTTTGCTCAAGCAAAACGGTCTCCATCAGTTGATCCATCTTGCGGTTCCGGTAGGGGCGATAGTAGATTCGATCGGCACCCTTGAGAAGTTCGGCGATTCGCTGGCTGAATTCCTCGATGGGAAAAGCCGCATCCACTTGAAATTCCCTTTGCGCCAGCTCGGGGCCGAAGCGAAACCCGTCCCAGGTTTCCCGTTCGGGGTTGCGGCGGCGGACAAAAAGAATAGTTTCGGGTTTTGTGCCCGGGCGAAAGACAAAAACACTTTCCGGCTCTTCAAAACCTGTCAGGTAATAGAGGTTGGAATCCTGGCGGAAGGGGTGACCGACGCTGCCGTTGCGAAGGGATTCCTCGGGCGAGGTGAGGACCAAAACGCTCCCTTGCAACTTCTCGGCGACCCGCTCCCGGCGTTCCTTGAAGAGTCGTAGATTTTCCAACGGCCTCCGATTCATAAATCAAACCCCATCTTTTGCAAAATTGAAGGCAAGAGTTTAGCCGCGCTTTCCTTGCCTTTTTGTACCATTTCCCGGCGCCGCGAAAAAGCGGTGATTTCCTCCACCAGCGGAACCTGCAAAGTCTCTTGCACCGATGACGCTTGCAGGTCCAGCGACGAGGACGTCACGTTCCAAACGACGGCGTTTCCCTCGGCGCCCACCGGCAGCACCGCGCGCCCTTTTTCCCCTAAAACATTGACATAGAGAATGGAGGTGGCTCCTTTTTGCCGCAGATACCGTGCCATGGCGGTCAGCTGCGACGCTCCCGCTACATGGCGGTCGAAAGCGCGAAAAAAAGGAGGAAAGGACAAACAATAGGGTAGCGCCTGGGCCATCACCCCGCGATTCATCATTAAAACTTGCTGGTTTTGTAAGTTGACGGTCAGGCAACCAAACGGAATTCGCGCGTCTTCGATGCGGGCCGTCCCGAATAGGGTCTGCAGGTAATCTTGCCACTCACTCAAGTCCTTCAATTGTTTGCCGGTGAGAAAGCCATGCTTTGAAAAATCCTCTTCTTTCAATTTCATCATTTGCCACTCGGCTTCGAAGCCTTGAGGTTTGACGGCATAAAGAGCGGCAGGGAGCGCCCCCATCTCCAGTCCGCCGATGGCGGCGATGGGTACGCGAAGCCGGTGAAGTTCCTGTAAAACCCCGGCGTGAGCATAGGCCCGAAGCCCCCCCGGGCCTAAGATCACGCCCAATTTCGGGGCTTCAGCCGCGGGGCGGGAAACCTCAGGCGGCGGCAGGGGTGTGGCGGGAACTTCCTTCTCGGTGCCGAATTCTTTCACCACGGGTCCCGGAGGGGGAGCTGGCGGAGCGGGCGGCTGGGCCGCGCCGGGTGCCGAAGGGGGCGGGGGAGCTCCACTTCTTCTTTGGAGCGATTGGCAAGAGATGAGGATCAGCGCCAGACTAACGAGGCTAACGATTCTCACGAGATTTAGACTCTCTTTTAATAGTAAGGGTGCTACCGGAAGATTCACCGCTTGCAGATTCTTGCGCGTCGATAAAGAATTCTTGGTTCCCATCTTTTCCTCGAATTGGCGAAAGTGTGGAAGCCCGCAGTTCCCACCCGCGGGCTCGCAGCTCGCCTGCGATTTTCAATTTCAAATCTTCAAACACTTTTTCAGTGAAAACCACCAATTTTTTTCGCCGGGGGCGGGGGTGGGCGGGCAGGTGGGCCAGCTCAAACTGAGGTTTAATCAGAAGAACGGCTCGCGCCCCCCAGGGCAGGATCTCATCCAGGCTGCCAATCAATGATACGAAAGAAAGATCAGCGACGACAAGATCGAACCCCGCGGGCGGTACCAGCGCAAGGAAGCCAGCCGCATTCTTTAGCTCACGAAGGTGAAGTTTTTCGAACCAACGCACGCGCGGGTGATTTACCAGCGAGGGATGGATCTGTCCTTCGCCCACGTCGACACCGACCACCCGGCTTGCGCCTTTTTGAATGAGGCAATCGGTAAACCCCCCGGTCGATTGCCCGAGATCCAGACAATCCATGCCGTGGGGGTTGATCGCGAAATCCGCCAAGGCACCGGCGAGCTTGCGGCCGCCCCGGGAGACATACGTGAGAACGTCTGAATCATTGAGTCGAATCGGCGTGTCGAAAGGAATGGATTGCCCGGCCTGAAGGGCTTTGATCCATCGGTCGTTCTTAAGAATTTCCACTTGTCCCTCGGTCACTAACTCTTGCGCCTTGGTGCGGGTGGTGGCCAGCCCAAGCCGCACCAAGAGTTGGTCCAATCTGAACTTTGTCATTACTAAATCACCACCAAATCACCGCCAAATCATTACACCTTGACCACTTCAATCGCCTTTGATTTTTCTTGGGGCAGATCCTTCGGCAGGCACTTTCTCACTTCGCTGGCCAACGCGTTGAGAATCGGTTGTTTATATTGAGTCCGGCGATAAACCAGACTGACCTCGCGGCTGGGAACGGGCTTACTGAAAGGTTTCAGGAGCGTGCCGCGCGAGAGTCGTTCGGTCTTGGTCGCCAGGTGAGGAAGCAAAGTGTAGCCATGGCCTTGTTCAACCAGATGGATGATGGTTTCAAGGCTGCCGCTTTCCAGGTGTACATTGGGAAAAATCCCAGGTTTGCCGCGGAGGGAACAAATGCGCACGATCTGGTTGCGCAAACAATGTCCCTCCGAGAGAAGCCACACGTCCTTGTTGTCGAGTTTTTCCTCGTGAACGGCGCTCAGTTTGGCCAGAGGATGTTTCTCATTCACCAGCAGCCAAAAAGGTTCATAGTACAAAGGTATCTCGAGAAAATTTTCGCCTTTGAGAGGAGTGACCAAAATTCCCGCATCGACCTGATCGTTCTCAAGCGCGTCTAAAATGTTTTGGGTCGTCAATTCCTCGATAAACAATTTGATCTCAGGATAACGCTTCGCAAAGGGCTCTAGAAATAGGGGAAGCAAGTAGGGAGCGACGGTGGGAATCAAGGCAAGTTTAAATTCCCCCACAGGCTCCAGCTTGCGATTTTTTCCGAGGTGATCAAGCTTGCCCATTTCACGCAGCACGGCCTTGGCCTGTTCAATAATGCCGAGCCCTTCCGAGGTTGGCAATATCGGCTGCTTACTGCGGTCAAAGAATAGAATCCCATACTCCTCTTCGAGTTTGCGAAGTTGCATGCTGAGAGTCGGTTGCGAAACATGGCATGCCTTTGCCGCCTTACCAAAATGACGCAGCCGTTCGACCGCCACCAAATATTCAAGCTGGGTCAAAGTTGGCATGGTGATAGCCTGCATCTATCGAACGATAAAAACAATCGATTTCATAATTCAAAGAATTTGCGCGATAGTGAATTGAAGTATAAGAGGAATCTTCAAACTCAACCAAAACGAAGGAGAAAAACATGAACACAATCATCAATACAAAAATCCCGGAATTTAAAGTGCAAGCTTATCATAAGGGGGCCTTTAAGACCGTGACCCACAATGATCTGGCCGGCAAATGGTCGATTTTCTTTTTCTACCCGGCTGACTTCACTTTTGTTTGCCCCACTGAACTGGGTGACATGGCAGACAAGTACGAGGCATTTCAAAAAATGGGCGTCGAAGTTTACTCGGTCAGCACTGACACCCATTTTGTGCATAAGGCCTGGCACGATGCTTCGGAGACCATTAAGAAGATCAAATATCCGATGCTGGCTGATCCGACCGGGCATCTCGCGCGCTCTTTTGGAGTTTATATCGAGAGCGACGGTCTGGCCTATCGCGGAACTTTTGTCGTTGATCCTGAAGGTCGCATCAAGATTGCTGAAGTTCAGGAAAATGGCATTGGCCGAAATGCCGACGAGCTTCTCCGTAAAGTGCAGGCGGCTCAGTTTATTGCCACTCACCCCAACGAAGTTTGTCCCGCGAAATGGCAGCCCGGTGGCAAGACACTGAAACCCGGACTTGATTTAGTCGGTAAGATCTAAGTGCCAGAAATTTGCCGGATGAACCACTAAGTTCGAATAGCTGTTGAGCTCGGTACCAGGGCATTTTGCCAATTCTTCTAAAAAAACAGCCTCTGCGTTTGTCGGTTCACCGTAGATGCAGAGGCTTTTGTTTACCATAGGGAGGATAAATGATCGATTCTGAGATGAAATCGCAATTGCAGGAAGTTTTTGGCAAGCTCGAGAGACCCGTCAAGCTTGTATATGATGAAAGCGATCATCAAAATCAGCACGAGTTGATCGAGATGCTGGAGGATCTCAGGTCCACATCTTCGAAGATTCTAGTGGAATCTTCGGGGCAATCGTCTCCGAGTCCGTCGTTCCATATCGAAAGAGAAAGCAAGGCGACCGGCCTTCGCTTTCGTGGTATTCCGGGCGGACATGAGTTCACCTCGCTCATTGTGGCCATCCTCAATACTGATGGAAAAGGAAAGATGCCGGATTCCGGTCTCCGCGCTCGCATTCGTGCTCTCAACGGTCCAATTCGGCTACAGACGTTTATTTCGCTGACTTGTGAAAATTGTCCGGACGTGGTGCAAGCCTTAAACCAAATGGCGCTGGTTCATTCCGACTTCGTCCACGAAATGGTGGATGGCGCCTATGCCGAATCTGAGATCGCGGCTCTGAGTATTCAGGGTGTTCCAAGTGTGGTCAGCGAGGGGAAACTTATTCATTCGGGAAGAATTCATTTTCTCGATTTGCTCGCTAAGTTGGAAGCTCACTTTGGGACAAGAGAGATCGCAGGTGACGAGGTCCAAGGCGAAAGTCATCAACTCGGCGACTTTGACGTTGCCGTGATTGGCGGCGGGCCTGCCGGCGTGACGGCCGCGATATACAGTGTCCGTAAAGGTCTAAAGACCGCTCTGTTGGCGGAGCGAATTGGCGGGCAGGTGCAGGACACCAAGGGGATTGAAAATCTGATTTCGGTTGTGTACACCGAAGGGCCCCAACTCGCCGAGGATTTGTACAAGCATTTGGCCTCATATCCCGTAACGGTTTTTGACCGACGTCGGGTCAAAACGCTGTCGCGCGATCGAAAAATTCTTCTTGAAGGCGGGGAATCGCTTTCCGCGCAGTCTGTTATTATTGCCTCGGGGGCGAAGTGGCGGGAGCTCGGCGTGCCTGGCGAAAAGGAATACATCGGGCGCGGCGTGGCTTACTGCCCGCATTGCGACGGGCCTTTTTACAAAGGCAAGAAGATCATTGTCGTGGGTGGCGGCAACTCCGGCGTTGAAGCGGCCATTGATTTGGCGGCCATCGCTGGAGAAGTGAAACTGCTTGAATTCGGTGAGACGTTAAAGGCGGACCAAATCTTAATCGACAAGTTGAAATCACTTTCCAACACTTCCATCATTACCGGAGCGAAAACGACGGAATTGACCGGCAATGGAAAAAAGATTGTGAGTTTAAAATATGTCGATCGCAAGACGGATAAAAACGTTGATCTTGAGGTCGATGGGGTCTTTATCCAGATCGGTCTTATCCCCAACAGCGCGTTTGCCAAGGGGGCCGTCGAACTCTCCAAGTTCGGCGAAGTTGTTGTCGATGAAAAATGTCACACGAGCGTCCCTGGAATTTATGCCGCGGGGGATGTGACGACTGTGCCCTACAAGCAAATTGTGATCGCCATGGGCGAGGGGGCTAAAGCCGCGCTGGCGGCGTTTGAGGATCGCACCTACGGGCGCAAGGGGTAGGAAAGCCGGCTCCCCGGGCCTGACGAATTTCTAACCGCTGACTTTCAGCATAACTGCCCACGGTTTTAAGGGCACATTACTTACCTGATCAGCTATGGATCAAGCAAATCGCTCGAAGTTCTTCTGAGTTCAAAGTGGCCTGTGAGTTCCATTTTCAATCTTGCTGAAATAGACAAAACGACTGCCAGAAGAAGGTTATTTCAATCTGAAATGTAAAATACACTGCAAGGAACGCTAAGTTGCTCATCTCGGCAAGATTGGTGGAGAAGGAGGGAACAAGGATGTTCCCGATTTAATACTTAATTCAAAAATGCTGACCCAGATTGTCACTCCATGCGGTCGATATCATTTGCCAGCTCGAGAAAATCCTGAAATCACATCCTCCGCTGAGGCGGCCCCCCTGGGTCCATTCATTGCATACGACTTTCTTCAAGGGTTTGCATTCAATAAGGGCTTGCCATGAATGATGGAGCAAAAATCGACGAAGTGACGGCAGGCGATTCATCCGGTCTCTTTCTGGCAGGTGAAAAAATCACCTTGCATTCATTCTGTCCCTCAGATCAGCCTCGGCTTCTTCGCGATTTCTCACGTGCCAGATACGAGGTTTTTGCGCTGGAGCAGGGGTGGACCGTGCTCCTGGAGATTTCGCCCGAAGAGCTTGTGCAAGTTCGTCGAATCATCATTGCTCAGAATAGCCACGGCGAAGTTATTGGCGGCATATATCTGTCTTCGATCGAGACCGATGAAGGCGCCACGGGTTTTTCGATTGAACTGAAAAGTTTTTTTGTTTGCCCGCCGTATCGTTCTCTTCCTGTCACCGGCAGCCGACAGGGGGGACTGGGTCGACTCTTGTTTGAAAGGGCCTTCGGCGAGGCGAAACTTCTAGACGCTTCTTTGGTTTGTTACTCCACCGGCCTTATCGAAGCAGCAATTATCGGCTTGAATAATGGTTTTCGCATAGTGGAGGTTTTTCATTTGGGCGGAGGTCTTCCCGTTCGCACTCTTGTTGCAATGGCTTGGGCGCCAAAGAGCTCCCTCGCTTCGCAAAGGCAAAGGAGAATGCAGCGGCGGCTCCTGGGGCCCTTTGATGCGCGAAGATTCTTAATTGGTTTTTTGCAAAAGGCGGAACAAGTCCAAGTTCGTCGTCCTGAGATAGGTTCTTAGTCACACTTTCCTAGTTTGATTCCAATGAACAAGCTCAACCAGCGGTCCCGATTGAATGCCCGCCCGTTTCAGGTGCGTCAAGGCGCTTTCACATTCCGAATTCAGTCGTTCGCGCGTTTTCGCGAGACCAATGCGGGCGGGAAGACTTCCTTTTTCTATGTGTTCGGCCGAATCGAGAAGATCATCGGCCAGTTGAAAGCACAGACCGATCGAAGTTCCGTAGGCGCGGAAATCCTCAATAGTCGCTGAAGATTTTCCGCTGATCAGTGCCACTCCCTCGCAGGTGACACGAAAAAGAGCCCCCGTCTTCATGCCGTGCAAAGCGAGTAGTTCATTTTCAGACAGGTCCTCAATCTTAGAGAGAAAATCGATCGATTGTCCGCCCACCATGCCGCGAAACCCCGCCGCTTCAGCAAGAAGGAGCACCAGGCGAAGACCCCGCTCGCTGTCTTTGGCGTAGGAGGCGGCGATGAGACCGAAAGCCTCGCACTGAAGCGCATCGCCGGCGAGAAGGGCGCAGGCTTCGCCGTGGACTTTGTGATTGGTCGGGCGCCCGCGACGAAAATCGTCGTTGTCCATGCAAGGAAGATCGTCGTGGATCAATGAATAAGCGTGAATGATTTCAATGGCGGTCAGCCATGGCAGAACGTAGTGTCGAGGCGTATCTAACGCCTCAGCGACCCGCAAACCAAGAACAGGCCGGGTCCTCTTTCCTCCGCCGGAAAGGGAATACTTCATCGAATTCCAAAGCTCTTTGAGGGCGCGATGATCCGCTGGAAATTGATTCAACCAAGATGTGACATATTCCTCGAAGTGGCCGACCAATTCCTGATCGTGGCTCATTCCTTCTCCGGTATGAAATCTTCGGTGAGGGGTTGTCCCTGTTGGTCGAAGCCGACCAGTTTCTTGACCTTCGCTTCGGCTTCAGTGAGCTGAATCTGGCATTCTTTCGAAATCCGCACGCCTTCTTCGAAAAGTTGCAACGATTCTTCCAGTTTCAATTCGCCTTTTTCCATCTTTTGCACGATTTCCTCGAGTCGACTCAATTTTCTTTCAAAATCCACCGTTCATCTCCTTCTTTTGTCCCGGGAAGCAAATTTTCAACCATCGCTTCAATCCAACCGTCACTCACCCTCAACTGAAATCGGGTTCCCGGTTTGACCTCGCCAATGGACCGAACGATCCGGCCCTCCATCACCGCCAACGAATAGCCTCTATCCATGGTCTTCAGCGGACTGAGAGCCTCCAACATTCCCATGAATTTTTGCAAACCGGCGCGGGCCCGAACCACTTGGTGGTCCATTCGGGGACGCAGTTTTTCAGTCGACAGCTGCAGCCGGTAACCGATCCTTTGGCGAAAGTTGCCGTGGGCGAGTTGTAACCGCTCGAGAAGTTCATCGTTCCTCAACATGAGGTCTTGCACGCGGCGCTTGGGATCCACCAGGCGCTGGCTTAAAAACTGGATCTGACGGAGACGTTGGCCTTGTTGCTTTTGCCAACATTGGAAAAGAAGGCGCGCCTCCTGCTGAAATTTGCCTTTGATCTGATCCACATCTCGCACCGCCAACTCCGCGGCCGCGGAGGGTGTCGGAGCCCGCAGGTCAGCGACAAAGTCGGCGATGGTGAAATCGATTTCATGACCCACGGCTGAAATGACGGGCACGGGACTTGCAGCGATCAAGCGAGCGAGGTTTTCATCATTGAACGCCCACAGGTCTTCGATGGATCCTCCACCGCGCCCCAGGATAATGACGTCGAGATTAGGAAGTTTCCATGCCTTTTGCAGGGCCTCGCAAATTTGCGGGGCCGCGGTGCCCCCTTGCACCAGGGTGGGGACGACGGTCACCGCGACACCGCGATTTCTTCTTGCGAGAATATTCAAAATATCGCGAATGGCGGCACCGGTCGGCGAAGTGACAATCCCGATTTGGCGGGGAAAGGCCGGTAAAGGAGGGTTGCGACCCGCCTCAAAAAGCCCCTCGCTTTGCAATTTGTGCTTGAGTTGCTCAAACGCCTTTTGCAAAGCACCCGCGCCCACCGGTTCCATCAGGTCCACGATGATTTGAAAATCACCGCGCGGTTCATAAACACTGATCTTGCCGCGGACGAGGACCTCCATGCCGTCGGTGGGCTTGAACTTTAACCGTCCGTTTTGGCCGCGAAACATCACCGCCTTCACTTGGGCCCGCTGGTCTTTCAAGGAAAAGTAGAAGTGTCCCGACGTATGAGCTTTGAAATTGGAAATTTCACCTTGGACCCAAATGAGGTCGAATTTGCCTTCCAAAGTGCCGCGGATGGCCCGGTTGAGTTCCTCGACCGACATCACGCGGGGTTTGGCTGGTTCTACGGACAAGGTGGAGCCGTCTTTGGCGGAGCCAATGCCGTCTTTAGAAGAGGCGAACCCGTTTCTCGCTCCAATCGAATCAGTCCCAATCGAATCAGTCAGTTGCATTTGACCCCCCGGGGGAGCACCGTTAGACATAGGGTACTATCGTTAACGAAGGTTCATGCGTAAAGCAACAATCATTCATCGAAGGAGTGCGATGACAAATCGTTATCCCATTGTTTTATTTCTAGCTCTTTTGAATTTTTCCCACTTCGCCCTTGCAGCCGCCACTGCCACCGCTGCCGCTGCCACGGCTGCCATCCCTGCCGCCGCCGACGGTTTCGACATCATCGTGCTTGGCGGACAATCCAATGCGGTGGGTTTTGGGGACGGACCTTGGGAGGACGAGCTCAACCTTCCCTCCGTCAACACACATCTTTTTCAAATCGGCCGGGCGAATAATGGATGTGAACACTTGGATCCGTGGGATCAGTCGCCTCCCGCCATCTACCCGGCGAAAGACGTGTTGGACAATTGGTTTATGAGTCCCTGCCAGCCCCTCGCGGGACCCATCGGTCAACTGGGCGCCACCAACGTCGCCATGTCCTTTGCGAGAAGGTACTACGAAAACATCGGGCGGCAAAAAAACCGGGACGTCTTGATTGTTCCCGCAGCCTTGGGTGGGTCGGCTTCTTTTCTTTGGTGGGATGAGCGCTGCCCCTCGCCCGGTTGTGGAGTTGATACCGGTTTTTACGAAAAGCTTCATGTGGCCGAACCTCTGAGGCACGCCAAGGGGTTGCTCTTTGATCTTATTCAACGAGTTCTGCTTGCCACGACACTTGCCCCCCGCAACAGAGTTGTCGCCCTCCTCTGGCTGCAAGGCGAAAGTGATTTATTTTGTGTGAGCGACTCGCCGAGAAAATTTGTCAACGGCAATCCATGCAACCAAGGCGGGCCGCTGGTTTTGCCGCAGTGGAGTTCCGCTGAGTGGCTTATTCGAACGTCCGCTATTTTCAATGAAATTCATCGTGAGACCCACTCCAACTTTCCCATCTTGGTGGGAGGCATGGTCCGGTCATTTACTGGATGGGGACGCGCTGGAGCGCGCCTCAAAGAACAAATGATCGCGGATGCCACCCGGACTTTTCAACCCGGAAATTCGTTTGTCACCAATGCAGTGTACGTTCCTCCACCCGCGGAGAGCCGCTCGACCTTCGAAGAATTCAACCTGCGCCCCCAACTGAAAAAATTCGCCAACCCCAAGGACCCGTCGCAGGCCGTGCATTTTTCCAATCAGTCTTTGCAAAATTACGGAAGGGTGATGTTCGAAGATTATTTTTCCCGTATCAAGAGCCACGCTTTCGTGGAATTTTAGGGCGTTTTCTGGTGAGAATAGCTAAGTGACAACGCTACTTACAGCTTAATGTCGATCTCTTATACAACACATCTTTTTGGGCTGAAAGACCGTTACCACCGGCCGCTTCAGAAGTCGCCGATGTGGGCCGACTCTTGCGCATGCCGAAAGCGGCATTTAGATGGCGCCATCGCCTGTAATGACAATACCACTGACCTTTAGGGTCTTGGTTATGGTTCTGTCACAATTTACACTCGATCTACAAACTTCGGCTGGCTTTAACTCTGATTTTGACATTGAGATTACGCGGCCAAATCCAGCTCGATGCCGTTGTAAAGCGCCACAGGACGGACGGCATCGCGCCTGCCGGCGCCCCCCTTGAGTTCCAAAATGCCAACCGCGGCGAGCAGTTTCACGTCGGCGTAAACGTTTTTAAAATCACGGCCAATGATCATCGCCAGGCTGTTGATAGAATCGGGTTTATGCTTAATAATTGCACCGAGCAATTCCAGTCGGACAGGAGACAATACCTTAGCGACCGCCGCGAGGCTGGTGAACACCAGTGTATTCGATCTGCGGCTGGATTTAATTTCTCCATGAAGCGCACGTTTCCATTCGGCTTTAACATCGTCGATGGGCTGAACTAGGATACGGACTTTTTTTAGTTTCATGGCTGGTATCCTCTCTCAGCGGCCCGCCGCCAAAAATCTTCGATAAGGCCCTCTACGGTCGTGAAGGCATAAGTCTCTTCGCGCTTGCCGATGTGCAGGTGCGGCCCCTTGGGCTGGTGGTTGTCCATGCCAAACAGTACGTCGCCGCTCATTGGATCGACTAAGAACATCGAATACTTAATGCCCTCAGGATAATGCGAAGAAACCTTCACATCCCACACCTTCAATTCGGCAATGGCGACGGCGTCACCGGAGCGGTGGACGAGGTTGACCTTTTTGGAATATTTGGGCCGCGCCTTGACTTATGGTAAATATACCATAACCAGGTCCATCATGCAAGGGGGTTTGAAATGGATTTCGACGTCTGTGACCTCGTTGCCATCCCCGACGGGATTAACACTTTCAACATTCTTAATTCCAGAAAAAAAACTGGATGGCTTGTTCTCTGGCACAACTCCCACTCCCACAGGAGCTTTAGGATTAAACGTTGCTACTGGAGCAAACGATCCAGGCGTTGGGATTGAGATTTCACCTTTAAAAAGCCACAATTCACCGCGCGATGAATCCGATGGCAAAGGTACCGTAAGCCAACATGAGCGAATTTGTTTGATCATGAGATGGGAACATGAGCGGCGCAAAAAGGCTGCTCATGAGTCCGTAAATGCTCCAGTCAAACCATTAGCTCATCTGAATAGATCCCGCGAGAACATGAAAACGCCGTCGGGTTCCTTGGTTCTTGCTACGATGGAGCGTTTCAAACTATAATTCGGATCGCAATTGCGAGGGAAGTTAAACCTAAATTCCGGGAAGTTATCTATGGAAAAAGAACAAGACTACTTAGCAAATGGTTTCCAGAACGTGGATGGCCAAAATAGCGTAGAGAAATTCAAGACCTGTCTCACATTTGTGGATTCTCTGCCGAGTTTTCAACGATACAAGAAGGTTACAGATGAGCTCTTGGCCTTCGATCAGGGCGTTCATTTTGCCGATATCGGATGCGGTTTAGGATTTGATGTCGAGAGAATAGCGCGAAAGATTTCGGGGAATGTGGTTGGTATCGACGCCAGCCAGGAGTTACTGAGAGAGGCGCGAACGCGAGTGAAGGCCGCTGGGCTCAGCAATGCTTCGTTCGTTTCGGGGGACGCTCGTAATTTGAAAATGCAGGATGGCTCGTTCGATGGCGCGCGGACCGACCGCGCATTACAACACATCGACAATCCACACCTGGCAGTGGCTGAGATGGGCAGAATTGTTCGAAGGCACGGAACAATTGTTTGTGCAGAACCTGACTGGGGCAGTTTCTTGATCGATGATGATCGTACCGAATGTGTTCGGGCGGTGTCGGAAGAGTGGGTGAGCCAATTCAAGAATCCCCATATTGGGCGCCGCCTTCCTCGTATGATGCATTCCCTTGGCTTCACAGATTTAGAAATACGCGGGGAACTGCTCGTGACGTCTGGAATAGATCAAGTTAATTTGGTTTTCGACGTTGAGAAAACCTGTGAAAGACTTGATCGAAAGCTTGGCTCGTCAAAATTTGTCTCGTGGTATGAGGAGCTTAGGTTGCGCGATCGATCCAGTCCGGTGTTCGTCGGGGTCACTCTTGTAATCGTGGCCGGACGTAAGGGATGAGTCATTAGCGGTAAAAAGCGACGGCCGCCGCTGCGCCAATCAATGCAAACGAAAGCAAGTATCTGGGTTGAAAGCTTTCGCCCAAGTAGAGCGTGGCGAATCCAATGAACACGATCAACGTGATGGACTCTTGAATGATTTTCAGCTGGTATCCTGAAAGCTCGCCGTAACTCAGCCGGTTGGCGGGGACTTGCAGCGAATATTCAACAAGTGCGATTCCCCAACTGGCCAGGATGGCAATTCCGAGTGGGGCCCCTTTGAAGCGAAGATGTCCGTACCAAGCCAGAGTCATAAAGCAGTTTGACAATGTTAAGAGAATAACAGTGGCTGCCACGTTCATGGCCTTTCAGCTTAGATTTTTCAAAACTGCGGGTCGAGATTTTTTTTTGATCAGGGGGTGAGGCTAGCGATGAAAGAAGAAATTCTGCAGGGACCACAGGCTGCCGAATCCAACAAAAAACCACAGCCAGGGGCGCGAAAATCGAAGTATGGGTGAAACCTCAAACCTCATCATAAAAAGGCCGCAAATTCCATAAAAAAACACGAGCAGGGGGAAAAAAACGTCGAGTTGAGACGGCAGCATAATGAATACCCTTTTCAGTTTTTTCGGAAATCGAGAAAAAGTGGCGAGGCCAGAAAAAGAATTTCTATGTAGCGTTCCAGTGATTGTCTTCTGCTCAGACTTGGATATACTAATATTCGGGTCTCAGAAAGCATGGAAGAATAACCCGACAAGCAAAAGATTCGGGGGCTGTCACTGACGATGGTGTGCAA
>PSRN01000174.1 GCA_003176075.1 Bdellovibrio sp. | reverse complement strand
CGATTGGTCACCGCCGCGGGTGTGGCGTCACTGGTGACGCCAGAATGGCCGATGGCCACTTCTTTTTTTCGGGCTGGAACTGGAACTTTCTTTTCCTCAGGTGGAGGTGCGGGCGCGGGTCCAGGCGCAGGTGCGAGTGCGGCGGCCGGGGAAGGTGGTGAGGCCACCGCTGAGACTACTGACGCGGCCGTTGGCGGCGGTTCCTTCAGCACTTTGGCCGGTTCCTTCGTCGATTTTGTCGGTTCCTTCGGAACTCTGGCCAATTCTTCCGTTCGCTGCGGTTCCCACGCTTCTCTTTTCCGCTCCACTTTACGCTCGCCAATAACCGGTTCAGCTTTGGCTTCCACCACTGGAGGCGGGGCCCCTGGAGGAGTTATTGGCTGGACCACCATGGAAGGTGCAAGCGTTGCCACCGACGCCAGACTTGCGGTCGGCGTTGGCGCTGGCCCTGACGCTGAAACTGATGGCGCGGTCTCAGCCACCGTCTCGGAAACTTCTTCTTCGATCTCAGACTTTGCTTCCTTGATGTCGGGTTCGGCGGTCCTGGCTTTGCGTCGAACAACCGTGGGCGAGCTGGGCTTCACGAGGGCCGGACCGGCGGCCGTCGCCCCGATCCCCTTGGCGGCCTTCGCTTTCGCGCTTCCACCGGATTTCGCCGTCACAACAACTCCGGCGGCCTTGGTACTGGCACCAGCGGGAGTCGTGGCGGCTGCTTTCTTGCGTGTGGCGGTTTTCTTTGCTGTCGCATCAGCCGCACCCGAAGCCGAGGGTCCCTTCAATCGGTTGCGAATCTCTTCAAGGACACTGGGTTCCAGTTCGGCCATGTGAGACTTGACGGGCAAGTGCCACTCTTTGATTTTATCCATCAAAGCCAGTGGCGTCATGCCGATTTCTTTTGCGAACTCAAAAACTTTCGGATTACTCACTCCGTCTCCTCGTTGGCCCCAGCCCCCTCACGATGAGCTTCTTCTTGGGCCTGCAGTTTTTCCATCTCTTGCTTCAATCGTAAATCCGCCTGTGACTTAGCATCAGTTGAAGTCTTAGCGGGCTGAGCCTGGGTGGTGGGCGCCGAAGGAATGGGTAGTCCTTCGCTTTGGTATTTTTCAAGCACGGCCTTGGCGTCGGCAATAAGTTTACCGGCTTTTTCCGGATCCTCATAACCTGGAATAGTCATGATTTCCTCGCTGGAGGCCTGCGCCACCGCCTGGAAAGTGCCAAAGCCGGATTGGAAAATATTCTGTGCCATGGTTTGATTCATACCCGGAATTAACATCAAGTTGAAGATGGCCTCCGCGGTTCGCGCCGAAGCCGCCGATTCTGAAAGAATGTCGATTCTCCACCCCGTCAGCTTGGCGGCAAGACGAACATTTTGCCCCTTCTTGCCGATCGCCAGACTCAACTGATTGTCGGGCACGACAATCTCCAGCTCTTTATTGTCTTCGTCCAGGAAGATACGGGAAATTTCAGCTGGCGCCAAGGCATTGGCGGCAAACCGCGTGATATCCTCGTTCCACGGGACGATGTCGATCTTTTCGCCCTTCAATTCCTGGACAATTTGCTGCACGCGGCTCCCTTTCATGCCGACGCAGGCCCCGACGGGGTCCACGGCGGAATCCTTTGAACGGACAGCAATTTTGGCGCGCGCCCCGGGTTCACGAGCGGCGGCCATAATTTCAACTATGCCATCATAAATTTCAGGGACTTCCATTTCAAAAAGCTTCATCAAGTAGCGTTCGTCGGCGCGGGACATGATGATTTGCGGCCCGCGGGTGGTTTGACGGACTTCCGAAAGAAAGCCCTGAATACGGTCGCCAGGCTTATAAACTTCTCCTGGAATTTGCTCGCGCGGGGGGATAAAGGCTTCCGTCCGGCCAAGGTCCACAACGATGGCCCCCTTTTCAACCCGGCGAGCGATGCCTGAGGCAATTTCACCCTTGCGTGACTCAAACTCGTTGAAAATGATTTCCCGCTCGGCATCACGAACCTTTTGCAGAATGATTTGCTTGGCGGTCTGGGCGGCGATCCGGCCTAAATCTGAAGCATCCATTTTAATGCCGATGGAATCATTGAGCTGTGCCCCGGGGTCCAGTTTCAAGGCTTCGTCGAGGGGAATTTCAACTTCTTCATCAATGAATTTCTCGCGCTCGATGACTTCTTTGAATTCGTAAAGTTCAATCTCTCCGGTTTCCTCGTTGTAGGAGGCCTCGATTTCACGGTAAGTGCCATACTTTTTTCGGGCCGCCAAAAGCATCCCTTGGATCACGGCATCGACAATAACCTGCCGGTCAATGCCCTTGTCCTTGCCCACCTGTTCGATCACCCGGCTCAATTCCGAGAACATGTTGTCTGCCATACTATCTCATCCCTCGCTTTTCCTTTGCATCGTCGAAGACGAGCTTCGCCTTCTCGAGAGTGGTCCAAGGAATTTCCACTGTCTTGTCTTCAATTTGAATCCGCAGGCCGGTCTCCAATGAAGCGTGAAGAAGCGTGCCTTGAAACTGCTTCGCCAACTTCAAGGCTTGTTCGGCCACGCCAAAATTTTGCAGCGATTGGTTGAGCTTCAACCAAACCTTCCGACCCTCAACCTTTTGAAAATGTTCGGGCTTGCGGAGCACCCGCTCAAGCCCCGGCGACGAGACTTCGAGATGGTAGGATCCCCCCGGCACCACGTCTTCCACGTCCAGCAACAGATTCAGGCCGCGCGAGACGTTGGCGCAATCGTCAATGCTGACACCGCCGGCGGGCTTATCGATATAAACACGCAAGACCCGGTGACCCGCCTGCTGGGCCCACTCCACGTCATAAAGCTCAACGCCTTCGCGCTGAACGACTTCACGGGCAAGGCTCTCAACTTTTTCGAGGACCGCACCGCGCAAGCTTTGTGGTGATGAATCCGCCCTTTGCATGTGCTCCATCTGCGGAGGTGCCACAGGCACCGACTTTATTATAAAAGAAAAGTGGGCTTTCGGCCCACTGAATGCGAAGGAAGGTAGCTCAATTTGCAGGTTCTGGCAAGACCTTCTTCAGGAGAAGGGCATCGCCGCCATCCATGTAATAGGACCTACGCCTTCCCACAACCTCGAATCCCAGCGACAGATAAAGTCCTAGCGCCGCCTCGTTCTCAGCATGAACATCCAGCCAAACGCGGGCGGCGCCGCCCGAGTCGGTGCCTTCAGCGTGGGCGGTTTGCATAAAGCGACGGATGAGTTCCTTCATCAAACCCCTGCGCCGCCAAACCGGCTGGGTCGCCAGACAAATGATTTCAAAGATATCCCCGGCTCGTCGATAAAACAGAATGGCCTTGGCTTCGCCTTCCTGGAGGGCCGCAAAGGCCGTCGAGCAACGCCCAAGCTCCTCGAGACTGCCCACCGACCAATTGAACTGCGGACTGGCCAGCTCGGCCAGCCAGTGGTACGCCCCTCGCGTCTCCGCCTCGCTTAAGACACGAAAGGTGAATGATTCCATCAGGCGGAACTCGGCGGGTTGAGGAGTCGCACGTGGTATTTCTTTTTGAGGATTTCAAACCAATCCTTCAGCCGGCCTTCCAGTTTCTTTTGCGCCAATGATTCCTTGATGCTGTTCTTGAACTGCTGGAAAGGATAGTTGCCAAATTTAAGGCGATTCTTCTCAAAGTACTGGCGAGCTTCCTCATCCGAAATCAAGACACCCGAGGTTTCGGTCTTGAACTGCAGGAAGGCCCGCGACCGCAGCTTGCGGCGCATCAGCTGCTCCACTTCAGAAACGCCAGGACCATACTTCTTCCATTCTGGAAGGATGGCGAAGTCGATCATCAAACGAGTGCTCTTGACTTGCACGTCCAAGGCTTTGATTTCGGCGACCGAAAGGTTTTCGGCCTCCAAATTTACAATTGTATCCAGTATGGCCCGGGAAAGCTGATTTTGAAATTCTTCCGAGTCAGGCTTCAGGAACCAGCCGACCTTTTCGCTCGTCCGCAGCGTTTCAGAAGGGCGGTCCTGAATGGCATACAGCCAGCGCTCAATCACACCATAGAGAATGACTTCGCGGGAAGTGATGACCTGGTCAGAGACTTGCGCCAGCGCGACGGTCACAACTTCGGTTTTTTTCTCAACCTTCTTTTCAACTTTTTTCTCTACAGTAGTCTTCTCTGAAGTTTTCTCTGCTTTTTTCTCAATGTTTTTTTCGATTTTCTTGTCCGCCTGGATGGGCTCGCCAAGAAGGACCATCAGAAATGCAACAATCATCATATCATTGAAGATGACATGAACCGCGCCGAAAGAAAAGTCTGACGTTTAGAACGTGAACCGCCCGGTCAGCATAAACATTTCATAGTTGAATTTTTCAATGGGCTTATCGGTTTGAACGACGCTTTGGCTAAAGCGGGTTTGCAAATTATCGTTCGTCGAATTGCTGAAAAGGTTGAACATGTAACGGTAATCCAGACCGAAAGAGAGGTTCGGCGCCACTGCCAACTCAACCCCAGCCACCAATCCCAGGTCCACGGCGTTCGAAGAAAATGTATTGTTATCGAGGGCCAGCTGTTTATCCGCGAACGTTCGATAAGTGTATTGAACCGTTCCACCCACCGCCGGACGGAGGGTTCCTGACAGGAATTGATATTTCACCGTTCCGCCGATCCCATATTGATTCATCGCCGTGACTCGGGGGAAGAGCGGGTCATATCCGAGAGGTCCGCTGTCGAGTTGCTGGACGTCGTAGTTGGAAATATTGAGGTTCGATTCCAACAAGATTCGGTCGTTCATTTTAAGGCCCGCGATGAACTCGAAGGCATAATTGCCGCGGACGTTGTCAGCGGCGCTATAGCTTCCCATGCCGACTCCGGCGCCGATATACCAGGATTTTTCCGCGAGCGGTTTTTCTTCCTTCTGTGGAGTCGCCGAAGGCGGCGACTTGGTAACTTCCTCGGCCACGATGTGGGTTTGGGTTTCCTCGCGAATGGGCTGGGCTTCGACACGCACCGGTTGAATTTCCGCGTGAACCGCCTGAACTTCCTCGTTCTTAGGCTGAACGTTGACGATGACATTGGTGTGCGTGGGCGGCGAAGCCGGCACGGGTGTTTCTTGTTTTTGCTCAACCTGCTTGAGTTCCGCTTGCTTGATTTCCACCTGCTTGATCTCAGGTTTTTGCTCGACACGGTTTTCAAGCTCTCCCTTGCCACCTTGAACGGCTGGTTGGCTCACTGATTTTTCAAGCTGCGGGCGATCAGACAAATTGACAGGCACAACGACAATGGTATTCCCACCGGCGCGGCTGTCGGGAGGATAGGAATAAACAGGAGAAGATCCCATGGGCATTGTCATCACCGGGGGTTGAGCCAGACTTGGTTGAGACGGGACTGGCTGGGCGGGAGCTTGCTGATTCACCGGTGCGGAGTTGCCGATCGAAACTTGCTCAACAATCTTGGTGTTTTGAACTCTGACCGCTTCTTGCGCACCCAAAGCATTGAGCCGATCACCAAAGAGCACTTCCGTGCGCCGGCGCTCGTCTTCAATACGGGAGAGTTCCAGTTTTTCAGCGATTTTTTGCTCGGTCTTTACTTCTTCATCCTGGCGCACCTTGCGGAAGCGATCGATCTTGGCTTCAACTAAGGGAGAAGACTCAATCACGGTGACTGGCTGTTTTTGCACCATGGTGGAGGTCGGCGTGTTGGAATTGCTATTGTCGTTGGCGGCCGCGGTTGCCGTTTTTTGTCCCTGGTCGTTCTTTTGCCCCTGGTTGTTCTTTTGGGTTTGGTCAGTCATTTGCACGGGGTTGGACTGAACATTGATTTGCACTGAGGGCACCTGCCCGTTTCCGCGCGATTGAGTTCTCTGGTACATGCGGTCCAATTCGGCATTGATCTCATCATCTAAGGAGCTTTGAGCGAAAACGTGTGCGGCCGGGAAAAGTGTCAATGCAACAAGCAGAGAAATGTTCTTCATATAGTACTCCTTAGGCAGGGGCCACCTGACTCGCACGAATTTCAAGCAATGCCCGTGCCTCTCGAAAGCTCTCCAGGAGCTCTTTCCAAGTTATTGATTTTTAATGGAAATTGGAGACGGTGGACGGGTCCGCGGAAAGCGGGATGCTGTCGAAATGACATTCAGTGTGACAATCTTAGTAATTTTCGCTTGTCCGACCATGGGGTCAGGATTACTTTTCCTGGCTCGGAGCTTTTTTAAATTGTAAGGCCTCTTGGCGGAATTGGTAGACGCGCACGACTCAAAATCGTGTGTCCTTCGGACATCCGAGTTCGATTCTC
>PSRN01000150.1 GCA_003176075.1 Bdellovibrio sp. | reverse complement strand
GCGACTTGGGTTTATGCGCTATACCAACGGACAACATCGTGGATGAAGATGAATCGGCGGCGTGGGCGGCGAAGGACCAAGTCGGTACCTTCGGTACCTCCGCAGTGCCACGGGTGTTTCACAAGGAACGCCAGTTTGCTCCGCCACTGTTCGTAAATTTATCTCTCGTGGTCTCCCATTTTAGGCGGCTTCGGAGGATCGATAAGCCAGTTTGGCTGGTTCAGCTTGAAAGTATTAATGGAAGGAGCATCAAACTCTCCCCGGTAAGAATCCGGATCCTCTCGTCGATCGACGTTTTGCTCTTCTTGTGCAGCTGGATTGACCGGCACGTTCACGTGGACGTAGTTCACAGGTAAACGGCCATTGGCAATACCGAGCGCGATTTCTTCCAAGGACGGATTTCGAACGTCGATGATGTAGTTGGTATCGTCACCGCCAAACGGAACCAAAACAGGCTGCCCAAAAACCTCCGCAAGCTGGCGCGTCGCAAACTTCTGGAAGCGGTTTTGATCGTTCTCATCGATCTTATATCGCTTCCAAAACTTGGCCGCATCCTTCGCATCCGCCAAGACGTAAGCGGAAAGAACTTGCTCTGACAAAGCGGTTGCCTTCGACAGGGTCTCTTGCAGTTGATCCTCCGTCATTTTGATCAGGTTGAAAGTTGAAGAGTAATAGACCGCTCTCGGGAGAGACTCTGACAAAGTCCGTTGGCGGGCATAAACAGTCTTATTCAGCTTACCGAGCTGGACGCGACGCGCCTCGTCGGCGGCAGACAGAAACGGGCTCTTTTCATCGCCGCTTAACCCAAGGAGTTCATAAATGGGTTTTACAGTTTCAATCGCTTGTTCGTAGGGAGCTAGAATGGCCTTTTGAATGCGGCCTGAGGCCTCTTCCAACTCTATCTTTTCAAGCGATGAAAGATAAACGTAAAGCGCCAATCCGGAGTTGATTCTGAAAAAGTGCTTTTGATCAACCCCTGGGCCAGAGACTTGGGTGTAACCGAACCATTTACTGATCAGCCATTCACGTTCCGCGTACGGCACCCTGGGATCCAAAGTGATCAATGTATGATAAACCACGTAATCCCAAGACGAGCAGATGCCACGGCCTGCTCCGTACCAGGCCGAGCTCGCCAGCCACCTTGCGCCGTCAAATGTGTTATTGGCCGCATGTCTAAGACCATGCCACGGAGCTGACAGAATGGCCTCACCGGCGCCGCCAATAGCGAAGCCAAGTTGTTTGAAAAGCGCAAATTCCTTCCAATCGTTCGAAATATATTTCCCGTACTCCCACTCGCTCGCATATCCGGTGGAGCCCAAAGAGTCGTAGAACAAGGCGTCCTTGAGTGAAACGAGAGTTGATGTCGCTGGCGCCCATAGGGGGGTCGTCACTGTCGCACCCAGTGTAACCACACCGCTGATGAAAGTCGCCACCGCCTGAGCGCCCACCATCAGAAAGGGGGCGACATATCTCTTTCCCGTTATATCCCATAAATAAGCAAATGGGCGTTCAACCGGCTTTTCCCATTCGCCTAGAAGGCCACTCAGTTCCTTGTCAGCCTCAAAACGCTCCATCTCATCGGCACCCTCTTTCCGAATGTCCCCGACTCGGCTCCAAATCGTGCTTTGAAGGTCAGTACCTTCAAAGACAGGACGGTTCTTGTCGTCAGTGCGAATGGATCCGTCCTGATTTTTCGCAACTTTGTAGGACGAGGGAAAGGGATCACTATTCCAACTGCGCAGTCCCACAGGCCCATTCCACATCCAATCAGACCAAAAGGCGTGCAAAACTTCATTGGCGTGGTTGTACATGCGATTCCACAAAAGACTAAAACGCCAACCCGTTTTCTTGGTCTTCACGACGGACGGATACGTCTTTTCAATGTTTGCGTATCCATTACCGCCGACTTCGACTTTCCAATTGTTTGAGAACCAAGCGGTGTTATTGAACTGGATTTGGCCCGCAGGCTTCTCAAATTTCTGCAGCTTTTCCACTTCGGTGGCTAAATTGGTCTTTAGCCAATGCACTTGCTGGGCAATCCGATCGGCTTCTTCGGGGAAACCATCGGTCCGTATCTTGTTGATGGTTTCGGTGTAAAATGCCCAAACATTGTCGCGGTAGTACTGGGTGGCGAAGGTGTCCGCTCGGTTGTTAATCTCGGTTTGATTCCAATTTTCAGGGCTCCAGCTCGAGTACCCCTGCTGGCGATTTTTCGTGGCCTCGGCAATGACAACTTGGCGCTGGCTCGTGACTCGTGTCGAAAATTCAGCCTCCGCCTCCGCCAGGATCCGCAATGCCCGTCCCTGACGAGCCAGCTTTCCTCCCATTCCGGGTTTGATTTTTTCGAGTTCCGGGTCCTTCTCTAAAATTGTGAACAAAATCTCTTGCGCATAACGAGTGCCGGAATTTCGCACGAAATTGAAAAGTTCATTATCATGCAAATTCTTTTGCTTACCCTCGGCAATCAGGCGCTGGGCCACTGGTTTTTGTTGTTGATACCATTGCTGCCTGGCCTCATCCTCAATGTTTTTCACGCGAGTCAAGACAGCATCGTCAAGTTTATCCTCCGGCGCAACTTGACCAGCTGCTTTCGCCGCTTCCCGCACAGCTTCTTGCCGCAAATTCGTTATCATCTTGTCGATTTGAGCGGCTGAATAGACCGGCATCACTTCGCGTAGTCCAACGAGAATTCCGAATAGTTCCGTCGCGGCTTTCTTAAAATTCTTTTTACCGATTTCATATTGCAAGAGATTGTCGCCATAAGTACCGTCGCTATAAAGTGCTTCCGGCAGTTCGACATCCAGGATTAGGTTGCTGCGATCCTGGCCCTGTCGCCACGAGATATAGACAGTATCTGAACCCCTGAACCACATATTGACTTGCCAAACAGCAAATTTGCCGTCTCCAGCCGGGACTTTGAATAGAGAGGTTGTGCGAATGGATCTCATTTGTTCGGGGGTCAAGGGTTTGCCGGCGTCCGGGTTAGGGGCGGGTAAATCACTCTTCGGCGGCCAGACTTCATCAATCTTGATCACTTCTACGTTGGGAGGCATCGCACTGGATGGAATATCAATCGGTACGGATTCAATCTTCTTAGCGAGGCCGCCGATTCGGGTTTTCAGATATTGAATGATCGAGTCCAGGTTCTTGCGAGTTTCGGGCGGCATTCCATCCGTGACTTCGGGCGGGACATCCACAATGACCTTGCCGTCAAAGGCCAGAACCTCCCCGCCCGCGGCAAGAAAAGCAAGGTTAGTAAAGATGATGGTGACGAAGACCAGGAATGCTCTGCTGATTGTCCCAATGATTGTTTCAAGATTATTTTTCAATCAACCCACCTCTCGAAAAATGTTGGCATTTATTAGCGTTAAGAGCATCAAACGCAAGAGGAGTCTTTCGATCCTGTAAATTTATCTGGAATGTCTGGTTTTTCGTGCCGACTCTTAATGCACTGGAGGCTTTCGCTGGGGCGTGGGTGAAAAGGGGCCAGTGGGAATCGAGCTCGCTCGTTTGGAAACGGTGGTGAGGACAACGTCGTCTTCTTGCAGGCCGCTGATGATTTCCGTTCGCGGACCATCGCTGCCGCCGGTTTGGACCTCTCGTTCAATGGGCTCGCTTCCTCCCGCCGGGTCCATGAGCAAAACATAGGTGCGGTTGTTCTTTTGTTTGAGGGCATCCGACGCGACAAGAATGACGTTGATCTTGGACTGCAAATGGAAATTCACGTTGGCGGTCATTCCGCTTCTCATAAATTCGGGGATTCGATCCGGCAATACGTTCACTTGGTAGGTCGTGACGTTATTCACGGGTTTCGCGTCAAAGCCGATTTGGTCGACGTGCGCGGGAATCTTGTGGTCGGGGTAAGCGTGGAGGACGACCACGGCGGGCTGCTGGAGCTTGATGCGAGCGATGTCCTTCTCATCCACTTGGGCCTTGACGGTCAGGCGGTCGCTCATGACAAAAACGGCGTCGTTGGAGGAGAAAGTCTGTCCGGGCTCCACTTTTCGCAGGATCAACGTTCCGTCGATGGGAGCCATGATCGGCGTGGCCTTGTAGTAATCAGACCATTTTTCCAATTCTTCAGTGCCTCGGGCCCGGGCCGCGTCCAGCAGGGCCGCCCGTTCGGTGGAACTCATCCACGCCAAAGTTTGGCCTTTGTGAATCTCGTCACCTTCTTTGACAAGAACCCGTTCGATGCGCCCCTGGACGGGGGGTTTGATTTCAAGGCGATTTTCCGGTTGCACGACGCCGGTGCTCAAAATGCTGATCTCCAGGGTTCCACGTACAGCCTTGGCTTGGCGAAATTCTTCGGGCGGTTTGGATTTGCGACCGGAAAGAAGGGCCACCGCCCCACCTGCGATCAGCCCGACAACCAACCAGGGCCAAATTATTTTTTTCATCGGCAAGTTTTCCTTACACACCCGTGGCACTGCGGAGGTACCGAAGGTACCGACTTGGCCCTTCGCCGCCCACGCTTAGCTATTTCAATGCCTCGTCCAAGACGGGGTCAGAAAGACCGAGGGCTTGCTTCCAAGCCGCTTCGGTCAACCATTTATTTTTGAGTCCATTGAGTTTGTCTTTCTGTCGATTGATACGGTCATTTTCAATATCGTACCACTGGTCAAATGTCAGAAGGCTATTGTGGTATTTCTGCCTGCCGATATCGGCGCGGATTTGCGCCGCGGTGACGAATCCCTGTTGCACCTTATTGAGTTCAACGGCCTCCACCCAGGCCTGCCATGTTTGACGGAGTCTGACAAGAATTTGGAAATTCGTCATTTGATGATTCAATTGAGCCGCCCGAAGACTTTCCGCCGCCGCCTGGTTGCCGTAGTAATCCTTGCCGCCGCTGAAGAGGGGCCAGGTCAATGAGAAATCGGCGCTCCAGTGATTGGTTTGACCCTGCCAATCGGCTCCCGGACTGAAAACCGAAGCTGACAGGTCCAAACTTGGGAAGAATCCGCTGCGCGACTGCTTGAGCGCCACGTGAGCGGCCTCCTCCTGCGCTTCGATCAAAAGCACCTCCGTCGTTTTGCCAAGAAGCTGTTCGAAGGGTGGTGGCTTGGCGGAAGGCGCCTCCGATGGAATTTCTCCGACCAGCCGGACCGGGGTTGAAATCATTCTTCCAATGACCTTGTTGAACTGATCTTCGGCCAGAATTCGGGTGTTCTCAGCCTGCATTCTTTCGAATTTGGCCTGGTCGACGTTAATCTTCGACAACAAAAGCGAGCCCCGGTTTTCCCGCCCGCCCTCATAGCTGAGGGCCACCATGTTCAAGTTTTCCGTTCGTCGCTGCACGATCGTTTCAGAGAGTTCCAGCATGAGAATGGCAAAGAGAAAATTGGCGTACGCGGTTTTGAGTTCGAGAAGGACCCGTGCTTTGGCGGCCTGCAAATTGACCCAGGCGATTTGTCGATTGGCCTCGGCACTTTCGACCTTTGCCTTGTCCGCAAAACCCGCGAAAATATTCTGGCTGAGGCTGAGTGCCGCTGTGGTCGCGTAACCTGTCAAACCGGGGTCGGTCGCCAGGGCGCCGGTTGTTGGCAGGGTCACGGTGTCGCCTTTCACCCAATCGAGTTTCGCCGCAAGCTGTGGGAAAAAGCCACTCCTGGCCGCCAAGATTTGTCTTTCCGCCGCCGCCAGGGCTCGGCGATTGGAATTGAGTTCAGGGTTATTTTTGGCGAGTTCCTGCAGGCTTAAGTTCCAGTCAAAGTCATGCTCGACGGCCGGAGCTTCCGGAGTCGGTTCGCCCACGCCGGAACTACCGATCAAACCCGCAAGGGCAAATAACAGAAGGTTTTTCATGAGTGTGTTCATCGGGGCATCTCTTTAAACTGATTGAAATAGCGAATGAATACCAGCGCTTGCCGCATCATGCTAGCCACATTCAGTCCATCCAGTGCATTCAGCATATTCAGTAGTCTTTTCAAAAGCTTGGCTGACAAGCGTCGACGGATCATGGCGCCTGACTTAACGGTCAGTCAATTGCTAATGGCGACGCGTTGTTTCACCGGTTCATCAAGAAAGAGGGACATCATCGTACATCTGCTGTCCGGTTGGCAGCCTAAATCGTCACCTCGCAAGGTCTGCTGGGGCTTGGTTGGTCCCCAAAGAGCTTCCAAGGGAAAGGGCCTGGACCCTAGTTTGCTCTCTATATAAAATTGGTTGAAGGAGGATAGGATGTTCTCTCCGTGGGCTTTGCTTATTTCAGTTTGGGGTTTTGGGGCCGGTGCGCCAGCGATCACAAGCGCTCCAAATCCGGCCATTCAGGCGGCCTTGGCACCGCCAAACTCGCCGGCTGCCGTTTCCGCTGGCGATTTGAATTCTTCAGCGCGAGCGGAGATTCAGCCATTCAAAATGGAGTGCGCAAGTTCAGTGTCTGAATTGAAAGCCAAAACCCGTCTCTTGGAGTCCACGCAAGGAATTCTGAATATTTCGGATTTTCGGGCTAACCAAATCTACCGATTTGCCGGTCCTGGACACCGCCGAATCATCGATGAGAGCTGTATGACGCCTGATCTTTCGCTCGATATTTTTTCAGATCATCCAAACGTTCTTTTTGCGAACTGCAAAAGTCGTAAAGTCAACGATCCCATAGCGGATTTTAGTTTCAAAACCGATTCCTCAGGCAATTTTTGGTCTCAGGAAGAGCACCCGCGGTGGGCCAAGTCGCAACTCTGTTCGAACGGTCAAAAAATAGTCTTACAGTTTGATGTAAGCCACGGGGCTTACGTTTTTCACATTCATACCGACCTCAGCAAGAACAAAGCGGGAGGCATCTCAGCCGTGACGTTCGGCCACCGCGTGACGTTTCAGGGACGAAGGAGAATTGCCGCCGAGGGAGATCTAAAAATTACTGAATTTCCGGCTCTTCGCTCCGTCGATCAAAATCCTGCCGTGCCAACGGCCGACCTGGCGAACTCCAAAGATCAGAAGTCCGCGGAATCCTCGCCGGTGGGGCAGCGGTAAGATCATCATTTTTTAAGTTCCTTGCAACTTTTCGTTGAATGGTTGCCAATGAAGGTCGATGAGTCCATCAGAACCTGACTGGCATCAGATTGTAAATGACATAGGTCCCTGTTTATACAGGTACTTCTGCGGAACCTTTCCGCCGTCACAGGCATCTGATCTGGTTCAAGAATCGCTGATTCGCTTGGTGCAAAAGCACCGCCTGGGCGAATTTTCACCGGACCGTGGCACTTTGAAATCGTATGCCTACGGAATCGCAAGGTATGTCCGACTTGAAGCCTGCAAAGCCGGCCCGCCGTTTGACCTGGTCGATGATGAAAGAAGCTTGGATGTGCCTGAGGATCCAAGAGATACTTCCGATTCTGTTCATCTCCGATGGGCAATCCAGCAATTGAAACCCATTGAACAGGAGATCATTTTGCAAATGATCGACGCGGAATTTTCGCTGGATCAAATTGCAGCCGGACTCAATATGCCCGTCGGCACCGTGAAGAGTCACGTTCACCGGGCGAAGGAAAACCTGCGCCAAATAATGGAGGTCAAGAATGAGTGACCCAAACGATGAACTCAGTGAATTGCTCAAGCCTCTCAGGGGTCTGTCCCCGGATGATGTGGAGATGAAAGTCTGGCAGCTGGCGGTTCAAAGTGAAGCGCGTGCTGGCCGAAAAACGACAACAACAACCCGAAGTCAATGGGCTTGGCAACTTGCAGCGGCCATGTTCGTTGGCTTTGTGTTGGGAGCGATTTTGATCAAGAACTTTTTTCCCACAATTGTTCAAGATCCACTGGCGGCGACAATTTCTGTTGGCGATGCAACCTTTGAACACTCCCATGCCAACTTAGATTAGGCTTATTTCTTGATCGGAGGACTTGTGTTGAAACAGATTCTTGCAAATGTTTTTCGAAACGTCTTACCAAGCATCGCCCTCGGCGTCTTGCTTGTGGCAACCTCATCGGGTTCAGCGAAAGAGCTCTCGGCCCAAGATATTCGTGACCGTTATCAGCTCAATGGCGATGTCTATAAGGTCGATGGCAGGCAAATCGTCTCTGGTCCGGAAGCGACCAGTTATTGGCGGCCGGATCGAGACTCAGGGATAATAAAGGGTGATTGGTCAGGGGATTCGGAGAATGCCTCATTTGCTATTCGATATCGTTTTCAAGTTTTAGATGACCGTTCCATCCGTGCGGTCATCGAGGAGTACGCCAAGCAATTGCCTGACGACAATGGTCCCGAATTCAAAGATCTTTTGGAGAAGAAAGAATTCACCATTGAAAATCTTGAACCCATCGTTTGGCAGATCAAGAACAGCAAAGGCCGTCATCTCGTTGTGAGGTTTTACGTTTCTCTGCGAGAGGTTTCAAAACCGGTATCCGTTGACAGCCTGCCTGTGGCTGGCACCGGCATTTCGGTAACTGACAGTGCGGGATTTTTGTGGGCTGAAGGAGTCCAATTTAACGGTCGGTATGTGGGTCTCACATCCCACCGAGGCACCCTGGCGCTGAGCTATGTTCCGTTCGCTGGAGCTCGGGAAATGGGAGAGGCTGAGGGGGATAAAATTTCACTCCGAGTGGACAAGAAATTCAAAATCAACCTCAAAGCAGCGACATCTTTCCTGCCGGCGGGGGTCACCGCAAAAGTCTATGCTGTCTATTTGCCGGAGAAGAAGAGCAAGGGAGTCCACTCAGTGGGTACCTTTGATACGAACAAAGAAGATCGAGTTGAGAAGGCTCTGAAGAAGTAGGTCTCACCCAAGCCTTGTCGGCGACGAAGTCCCAGTGCCTCGCATGAATGCTTTTCTTGCGGTTGATCTTTCGGACTGTTTTCAATACCTGTCTTGCCGTTGGGTGGCTCCTTTTTTTTTTGAAGTTTCAAAAGGCAAGTAAGTTATGGAAACCACAAATTGGTTAAGCCATGCCTGATTTAATTGTGGACAATTGCAATATCAGCTGCTTTCCTACCTTCGGAGGGGGCATCCGTGCGGCGTTTTTCTCACTACATTTTTTGGCTATGTTGTTTCAGCGTAAACTTTCCCACATTAGCGAAACCTCTTCCAAGAATAGGAGCCGCGCTGGATCACTCGATAAATGTAATCAAGAACCTGAAAAGCAGAGAATCAATTCAAATGTACCTAATAGATCACAGCTCTCCATCTGATTCCTCAAAAATCAAAGAGTACCTAAACACTTTCGACTTTCAAGTTCTTCCCGAACTGCGAAAAAGCGGCCCTACTGAATTCACCGTAAGCGCTGGATCTGAGAGTTATCGCATACTTGTTTCAAATCTCGTCCCGTTACGGGTTAGAATAAACAAAGGCTCGTTCTATGACCTGCCATTCGTGAACTTCTTCAGCCTCTCTTGCTGACCGTTGGGCGTCTTGTTG
>PSRN01000235.1 GCA_003176075.1 Bdellovibrio sp. | reverse complement strand
CCTTATTTCGAAAGAAAGATGATTCTTGGCTCTTCAATTGAACCGGAAATCTTTTTTGCAGACCCGCTTAGGACCTCGTCGGGGTAATAGTGTCAGAAGACCCCGAGTCATCGAGAATTCATATCCGCTAGAATAGTGCGGCATTCACATTGAATTTCCTATCCCCACATGCTTTGGTTTATTGGCAACTCAATCTTCAGAAATGGAGTTTGTTATGAAGATTTTCACAATACTCACATTGGTCTTGTGCTCAAAGTACACGTTCGCTCGTCTTTCTCATCGGTTTTCAGCCCCAGAAAGCTCGTTCAAAGCCAGCAGCCCCATGTGCATGGCAATTTTTGGAGAAGGGGGTGATAAAGACGGGATTAATGGGAACGGAAATGATGGGGGTGGCAATAAAGATGGGAATGATGGGGGCGGTGATAAGGGTGGGGGTGCGAATAATGGAGATGATAATGATGGAGGTGATAATGATGACGAGGGGACTGAAGGGCAAGCTAATGGTACCCCTTATTATGGGCCCCAAGCTGACTTTTCAGATGATGGAACCGACATCGTGGTGGACGACGAGGGGGATAAGTCAGACGGTGGAAATTCAGATGGGGGAAAATCAGATGGGGGGGAGCCCGAGGATTCCAAATAGATCCTCAGGCTGAATGACTCATTCTTAGATTATGAAAGCTGTCGAAAGATTGTTCTGCTGTGAATTCTCTCCGCAGTCGAATGCTCCTGGCGCCAAGCCCTTTGTCCACTGCAGGGCAGGCCTCTTGCACCGATGTAGAGGATGACGGGGGAGCAAGTGCGAGGGGTACGACTTCTAATATTGATTCTCAGCTCGAAATTCATCCTCTCCGGGTGCGGATCCAGCGTTGTCGGTTCTTCCAATTCGCCACCCACCGGAAGCGCCACGCCCACTCCCACTCCGTCCCCCACGCCTACTCCCACACCCCCGCCTGTGCCCAAAGGTCCCAGCGTTTCAAATTTGGACAAGACAGACCCCCTCACTTGGCTGGTTAAGAGTGTTTGCATCGATTCGCAAAATCACCTCCTCACCAACGATCCGTACGGCGGTTGTCCAGCCAGCGCTATGATACGAAAGATTCAGGTCGGTGAGCCCTTGCCATATTACAACAAAGACAACTTTAATTCCCAGTGGAATAACTTTCCGATCCGCGGGGCTGATGGCTCCATTTATCTGGCTGACATCCGCCAGTTTGGTCCTACTTACGATCATCGGTTCCGCAGCAATGATCAATATGATGTTTATCGGGTCAACGTCGCCGGCGATGGTTGGGTTTCAGCTTCCAATACCCGCGATGGGGGTGGTTACAACACCACATTTTGGGGCCCCAATTGCCAACTCGGCGGCGGCTGGCGCTTTTTTCCCACGGCAAACTTCTTGGTGGGAGGAACGACAATGCTGACCATCGCGGGCCAATATTGGCAGCAAACGGGACTTGGCTTCCCAGGGACTTGCTCATCCGTTGGACAAACCGACGCCATTACAAAATATCAACTGTTGCCGCAGTACAATTTTGGCGGGATCAACGGGGGGCCGGTCAAGCCCATGGACGCCATGCAAACCATTCACGGCTTCGAGCCGTCCTCCTATTTTCAGCTCAATGGTCATATCGAAGTCTTCTATTTTACGCGTGAGTATGGATTGACTCGATGGGAAGTTTGGACTCCGTCGGCGCAAATGCCCAAAAAAGATACCGTCAGTTGTGGTTCATTGCCTGATACCGTCTCATATATGGGCGAGAATTTTGTAATCACTGATTGTCACGACAATTCCGATGTCGCGCCGGCGACAGATTTGATCCTGCCAATTTGGCCGGTTCCCAACGTCAATCTTCTCAACTACGCCAATTTCAGCGGTGGCCTTTCCGATGCCAACACCTCTCCAGGAATCTGGCATCGAACGGGAACCAGCCCAGCCGGGAATTTGATCAACTGGACGCAGCTGCTGTCTCAAAGCGCGCGCGATGAAGCTTACGGCAAGGTTGGAGTCAGCTATGTCGCAACCAACTGCGGGGCCGGCAGCGACGGCCGATGTGGTTACCCCCAGGTTCGGCAAGAAATTTACCAAGAAATTCCTATCGGCCAATTCGTTGCCAATCAAATGTACGCCTACGGCATTAGTGCACGCGTCAGACCCGGGGGTGGCACCTTGGGGACGTTGCAAGTGGCGATCGAAGAAATGGATGCGGGCAACAATGTATTGTGGTCGGACTCGTTTCAGCAGAGCATGGGAAACGACAATGGGTCCTTTCCAAGTTCGATGGAAGTGACTTCGGTGTTTCTTGCGAGCGGTTTCTACGCGCGCAGATTGCAGATTCCGGTGCAGTCAGGAGCTGTCAAAGTCCGCTATTCATTGACGCCAATCTCTCCAGACACTTTTGACGTTTTGGAAGCTTGGTTCGCACCTTGGTAAGTAAAGGCAGTGGTGGGATGAACATTTC
This sequence comes from Bdellovibrio sp., assembly GCA_003176075.1. GTDB lineage: Bacteria > Bdellovibrionota > Bdellovibrionia > Bdellovibrionales > Bdellovibrionaceae > PSRN01. The sequence goes on along the minus strand of PSRN01000235.1, from coordinate 6,171 downwards.
CTTTTGCATTGCTGCCAAAGCTGGATAGGTCAAGCCAGTTGCCTTAGCAAGCGCCAGACAATGGCAATGAAATTTCAGATGCTCGGAGAATTCATGGGAAATTTCTTTTTGCCTTGTTCCATTTCCATATTCTCCTAAAAAGTTTTGAAAACACCCATAGGCCGCCACCCGAAGATGCGCTTGCCACAACAATTGTTCCTAAACACACTGGACACATATTAATCACTTCTTCCGAGACGCCTTGAACTGGCCTGGGAAAATGTCTAGAAAATAGTTCGAGCCTTCCTCGTGCCCCTTGGCTTCCTCAGTATTCGGCAAGTCCCTATGAACGAGTGTCATCAGAGCGCCAGCACCTTGCTTTTTGAACGTCACAGTGACGTTCGTCTCAAGCCCCATCGTGTTTGGCGAAACCCAAGTGTGCTCGATTATCGAGGGCCGTTTCAATTTGGTGAAACGACCGTAGTGTGGAAAGCCCTCTACCCCGATGTAGTAGAGGCCATCCACCTTCGGGTTGAATAGAAGTTTCTTGGCGACGTTCCAATGATTTCCCTTTACCTCAGGATTCAACCACGCATCGTAGACTTCTTCCGGCAAAGCCGGAATCGTCCGCTCAAAAGTAAATTCCAGATTCTTTTTTGATTTTGCCATGTCTTACTCCTCAAATTCTTCTTATCTAGTTTCGCCGGGATGGTAGCCAACGGTGGCCGTTGCCAAAGGAATTTGCTTCTCAGATTTTTCTAAGAAGTGCTGAATCATTGGCATCACTTTTTCTTGATCCGACGAAAGCGCGAAGTGGCTCGCGCTTGGAACCACGGCGAGTTCTGCGTTCGGAATCACCCTAAAAGTATCAATGGAATGTTCAAGCTTAACAAAATCTCGATCCCCTTGAATTATAAGAAGCGGAGCTTTGATCGAGGCCAATTCTTCCTTTGAAAAGCCATTCCATTTAATGCTGACTAACTTTTCCCAAATTTTGGGCCAGTAACTCGGATCGGGAGCTGTCTTCTGGTAGGTCTCTCTCTGGTACTGAACATCGCGGGTCTCAGCAGTCGGCGTATATTCGTAGTGAGTGATGCCGGGATCAAGCGTTGCCGGCGGAGCCGCAAAAGTTGCCGAGTAAGTGACGGCACGGCGAACCAGCTCGGGATGCCGCAAGGCAATCATTGCAACCGTATCGCCGCCGTAACTCTCACCAACAAAGTCAGCTTTTGAGATTTTGAGATATTTAAGAAGTTCCACAACGTCCTTCGAATACTGTTCAATCGAAAGAGGTCGGTCGGGAATGTCCACCGTGCGGCCGTTTCCTTGGAGATCCATCTGGATTACAGCGCGATTTTTTTCGAGCAGGGGAAACGACTTCGCACCCGCTACACCAAAGGCCGGAGGAATGAAGACCAGCGGTTCGCCGGTGCCTTCAATCTCGTAATACATCTTCAATCCGTTGACTGGTGCGTAACCAGTGATCTTTTTGCCCTTTTGAATATCGTTTTTCATAGCGACCTCTTTCTTGCCTTGTATTGAAGTTTTCAATCCTTCTGCTTGCGCAAGTGGCGCTGGTTGCAAAAGAAATACAGCCAAAATTCCGAAGACATGGGCGAACCCAATTTGTTTAGGGCGTTTCATTTCTTTCGTGCCTCCGGATGTGCGTCTTCAAAGCGATATTGGGCACGCGAGCCGCTACCAAATTGTTCGCAGTAAATTCCCAAGAAATAGTTCCAACCGCGCTCGTGTCCACGAGCCTCCGGGGTGTCAGGAAGGCCGGAATGAACAAGTGACATCAATGTGGAGTCGCCTTGCTTCGTAAAGGTGAGAGTCACCTTTGATTCAAGTCCGGACGTGTTGGGTGATACCCAAGTATGCTGCATTTTGTTCGGACGCTCCATTTCGGTAAACCGGCCATAATGGGCAGTACCCTTTAAGAGCCAATAAAAAAGCCCATCCACCTTGGCATCTAAAATGAATTTCTCAGCGGCATTCCACGTCGTGCCAGGAATGTTGGAATCCAACCACCCGTCAAACAGCTCTTCGGGTGATGCTGGAATGATTCGTTCGACCTTAACTTCGATCAATTTTCTTGAGTCGCTCATTTCTTTTTTTCCCTTTTGTTTTTGTCCTTAAAATACTGTTCAAACTGATCGAGCCGCTCGTTCCAGAAACGCTCATATTCGTGAACCCAAACTGCAACCTCGCGGAGCGGTTCGGGCCTCAACGAAATGAACACTTCGCGACCTCGCTTCTCTCGCGCAATCAAGCCAGCTCGCTCAAGAAGTTTTAAGTGTTTCGTCACGGCGTTCAGAGCCGTGTCGAATGGTTTCGCAACATCCAAGAATCGAGCAGGTCCGTTTGCAAGCTGCCCAATAATCGCCCGACGAGTCGGGTGCGAAATGGCGGTCAAAACATCACTCAGTTCGTCCATTGAAACATTACACCATATGGTGTAATGAATTGTCAATCCGGTGCGACCGAATTGATCCATTCTCAATTTCAGTAGCAAAATGGTCATTAAATTCAATTGGTTAATGCGCCCGTCCGTGGGCAGCCAATCCTTAGAAATGGTGGCCTTTGATGGCCCACACGAGGAACTGGATAGCGCCAACAACGGCAGCCAGAATCCAAGTGCGTTTCATACCGAGCACTATTCGATAGTCCTTCATCTGAAGACGAAGATTCATTTCGATCGTGATGTAATTTGAGTTTTGGTCCATGAACGAACTCCTTTTGCCCCGCAACCGACAGGCTTCTGAAGGAGATCGGCTCAGGGACCAAATGCTCTTCGCGATCCAAGTTCGTCTTCGATTCTGGAGATCGAATGCGCTTTGGAGAACACGCCTCGATTCTGGTGGCAGCTCCTTCGAAATGAGAGAGGTTGCAGCCTCAGACAATCACGAAGGCGCCATTTTGCCTTTCAATCCTCCTTAGCCGTTTGTCGGTCACTACGGGGGCCAGCCCTGATCCGTGCCTGCGCTCGGCTTCGCTGGCAGATTGGCCGTGGCCAGACAAAATAACTTCCACTCCTCGCCACTCCAGGACTCGGTCATCTCCCAAAGTTGCACATGGCCACTGCCGCTCCAGATGTCAAGAGCCACACGAACGAAGAGCTGTTCATCTTCCGACAAGCGCCAGGATTCCTCGCGCAAAATGCCAGCCCGCCGCTTGAGCCGCGGTGACTTTGGATCGAACAAGAATGTGAGCAATCGTAAGTCCCGACGAAAAAGAATAGCAATGGTCTCATAAAGCATTTTGGACGAAGGATCTGCGCCTTCCCAATCGAAACTCATATGCTCCCTCCATTCCCAAGCCGCGCGGCTACGACCGCATCCTGTTCGTTTGCTGTCGTTTCTATCGTCGGGGCGTCGGAAACACCAACGTGTCGACGTTGCGAAGCCGTCAACTCGCCTGATTTCATTGTGATTCCATTCCCTTGGCCGATATCGAGTTGACGTTGCGAAGCCAGTTTTTTGCGATGCCACCTAAGTTTGGAATTGGCTTTTTCCCGCTCCCGGTACTCAGGTCGGGCTTCGCGATACTTGCGCCAATGGTCCTTGGGTCGTGAGTCTCGTTGCCTTTCCTGGTATTCCCGTTCGATTCCGACATTGCGATGGCGATAAATGCGCCGGTGAACACGCAGATAGATTTTGCGACACTCAGCTGCTCCGCATAGCCTCTGGCGGTCACCCAATCTCGGCTGAACAATGAATTCCTCCCGACAAACCTCGCAGTATCGCCTAAGACGGTGACTCTTCCTTGCACTGTATTGATTCGCCATGCCTCCGGTCTTGCATAGCTCCTCAGCACTTCATCAACATTCGACTGCGCAAGTGTTCAAATCATCAAGATTTCAAGAGAAACGTCGAAAACGCAAGGTTCAGACCGACCGGCGTTTCAGCGCGCATGATTTCGTCATCAGCGCTTGTCTCAGCGATCCCCAGCCGCGAAAACCGGGGATCCTTTATGTCGGTGAGCTCATCGATCCAACAACTTTCCGGAGGTTTCGCATCCCTGCTCGCCGGCTTTATTGTGGCCGAGAATCCTGACGGCAGTTTGCAGAATTTTGAAATGTTGGGTTACGTCGTCAACGGCGCTTCGGTCATCACCCTGGTGATGATGGCAATCATCCATCGCCTTGTTCCCGAAGCGGAAAACAAGGCGCGGGAAGCGTCGTGAGTTATAATTTTTCTATGCTTTCCCGCATTTATTACAGCTTCGTATTTATTAATAGCAAGCCGCGTCATTTACCCCTTATGATCGCCTTCCATGAACAAAATCTCCCTCAAGGCGAATATTCGTTTTCTTGTTACTCTCTTGTTGCTGACTCAAAACTCCCTTGCGAGTTCTCAATCCTGCGACCAGGTTCATCGGGATAGATTCCTAAGCGAAGTTGCTTCCGACCAAACGGTACCGGACACTTCGGCTGGTTCTCAGCTCGCTGCTGTCAAACATTGGCAAAGCGAAGCCTTGAAGGCGCATCAGGAAGGCAGAAGAGAAGGTGAAATTTATGCTCTCCTTAAACTCGGCTTGACGACTCAAAATCTAAGTCGTGCCGACCGGTCCTCGATAAAAAGATCCCTTTTTAACCTAGAACTGATGGCCTTTGAGAAGGATCCATCGCTCAAAAAAAATTCGCGTAACCTTGTTAGCTTCTTCGGTTTTAATTACTTCTTTCAACCGACGGTGTTTGGCGTAAGACCCTATTCAGCGCTTAGATATCGCCTTAAAAGTTTGCCGACACTTGCCGCTGATTTGTTTTTCACCATTGGTCCTGTAATGGCTTCCGGGCAACGACGTCGATACATGGACGTGGCGCGATTTGCCGATCTTGCAAGAGTGGTCGTCCCCGTGGCGCAAAGGCACGGTTTGCTGACGAGATTTGCGGAAATGAATAACTTTTCAGTGGAAGAATCAGCAAGCAGACTGAGAGATCAGGCCCAGCAGGTCGACCAATCCCTTCGAGCTCAATCTGAGAATGCTTGGTATTACGGACGAAGTTTGATTCCCTTGATAGCCGCGGCTTTGATCATGGTAGCTCAAGTACCAGACATTCCCTTAATGCCATGGCAATTCCTGCAAGCGCACGCTGATTCTTTCATTCCGAAGGAATACAGGTCCATGACCGGTCAGCAATTCTTGGCCGACGTGGAAAACCAGATAGGCTCTTTACAAAATGGTCGACTCTTGATCGCCTACAGTGACGCTCTTTTTCCCGCACTGGGCCAGGTAAAAGATCTTCCTCTAAAATTGTCGGAGTTCAGTAAATATCAATCAGATCGCTTAAAGCTCGTCGAAATTAGCTCTCTCAGTGAATTGACCGCGCGTGAGGACCTGGGTGTCTATGATAACATCATTATTTTTTCGCATGGGGGACCGGATGCAATGGGAGTCGGACTTCAAGCCACTCATTTTGGATCTCAGTTGAAAGAGAGAGCAAACGTAATCTTCTATGCATGTTTGATTGGACAAAAGGGATCGCATCATGGCCAACGCGCGGAGGCCTGGGTTGAGTTTGCCAAAAGCCTGCTGAGGGACAATGGAGGCAAAGCGATCGTTGCCACGCAGGCCATCAACGTAGATCCTCACAACCGCCTGATGCGAGAAGTTGACGGAAGGACTTACGCAGCCCATGTCTTCTCTGGCTACTTAGGTTACGGGTCAGGCTTTATCCAGGCCCAGGATGTAATTAAAAATGTAATCCAAGCAGCTGCAGACGACTATTACTTCGACCCAGGCATCCGAGTATATGATTCGAAGACCGGCCAAACGACACTTGTCCCCACTGGTCAATACTAGCCCGAGCGGCTCGCGGTGACTCAGTGTGACCCGCAGAAAGCATCTGGAATCTTCAATCAGTTCTTCGGTTGAGCCCGCATCATCTTTTCGACTTCGGCCACGTGGGCTTCTTCTTCGCAAGAGGAAATCGAGTGGTACACGATCCCGGAAATCGGGTGGTACAACTTGCGGAAAATTCGACGTCAGTGGAGCATGGTGGCCTGCTTTTGGCCGCCATCGCTCCGTGAGCGGAGCCAAATGCAGGGCCACTCCCGTTTCGCAATTTCAGTCTAAACATTGTCAGTTAGAGGGAAGAAGGCCGGTTAAGTGATGAGGGCGAATGGTGCGGGGGAAAAAATGTTTTTTGGGCCATTCCGGCCTGAAATCGAAGAGGAGAACCGAAAAATG
>PSRN01000211.1 GCA_003176075.1 Bdellovibrio sp. | reverse complement strand
CCTTATTTCGAAAGAAAGATGATTCTTGGCTCTTCAATTGAACCGGAAATCTTTTTTGCAGACCCGCTTAGGACTTCGAGGACCCTCATTTTCAGGTATTTCCCCTCTGGAAACGCGCCAAGGATGGGATGGTCGAATGACTGCCCGCCATGGGTCAACCAATGCGTGCGAACGCCACTCTTGCGTTCCGCCCGCGCCAGAATGGCCGAAAAGATTTCTTCCGTCACCAGGCCTGAACAAGAACAGCTCACCACCAAAGAACCGGGGCGGGCCCGGCGCAAAGCCTCCGTGTTGAGTTTGACGTAAGCCGCTTCAGCGACCGCCAAATCCTTGCGTGATTTCACCAAAGCCGGCGGATCGACAATCAGCAAATCAAAAGGACCGGCGGGCCACTGGGCGATGTCCTTGAGAACATCCAATGGGTAAGTAAAGAAACGCAAACCGGCGCGACGAAGGTTTTCCGCCGCCAGCGCGAGCGCCGAAGCGGACACGTCGACCAGGTGAACGACAGGTTCCGCCCCCAGCTCCCGGATCGTCCGGGCCATTTGCAAACTCCAATGACCGACATAGCAACAGAGATCTAAAACATGGAACTCTTCACCCTGCTTGAGCTGACTCTTGCGCCAACTTCTCATCCTGAGCAGCTCATTGACCAACTTCATGTTCCAACTCTGATCAAGAAAGAAACCGGTTTTCTGCCCATTCACCAAATCCACCGTCAGCGTCGCCGCCGGCGCATCAAACAATCGAACTTCAACCTGCGCCCGCGCAAGCCCCTGCTCCTTTTCCTGCCCCTGCCCCCGCGCTCGCAAAACCTGAGGCTCCGCCACCGGCAAACCTTCAAGCTTGCGGATGGCGGCGTCTTTGCGCAGAACAACCGAAGTCCCGTCCCACCCCGGCAGCCCTTCGTCAGCAAAAACTTGCAGGACCGGCAAGGGGTCGGCGAGAAGACGTTCCATCCCCGCGGTGAGGATTTGCAGAGCCCAAACTTGTGAGCCTTCAGTGGCCAGTAAATATCGATCCAAAATAAGGCCGGGAAGCTCGTCCGCCTCGCTAAAGACAAGACGAAAGGAACCCGCAAATCCCCAGTCTTGCCGCCGCCGCCAAGCCCGTCGCAATCTGCCCAGCAAAAAATCGGGTGAGGACAAATCGTCGTCTTTCTTCCGGCTCAAAACACGAAATGCAATCAGCGACTGGGGATTGCCATAGCCAGAAGCCAAAAACTCTCCCCGGTCGGAATAGAGGTCAATCAAAGTTCCGGGTTCAATTTGCCGTGGTGAGTGCGCCAACTCGTTGGAGAAAATCCACGGATGGCCGCCCCGCACCCTGCGGTCGGCGCCCTTTTTCAACTGCCAAGACATTCGATTCATGGGGTACGACCGTCAAAAATCAGACGCGCTTTCAAGTTCGCCACCGCAGCGTGGTCTCTTTCACCGGGTTGATAAAGGACTCGCGACCTTGCTCGGATTTGAACCAAGCGTCTTTCAAGCCGTAATACCATTTGGCTTGGGTGTCGGCATCGCGGATCAGCATCAGGTTCGGGTCAAATTTCAGGCCGTCTTGCTGTTTGGCCACCGCTTGCAAATCCTGATTCAGGAAGACTTTCATAAACTGCCGAATGAGAGGTTTGACAGCCAACAGCCACGGCATATCCCAAAACACCATCTGCGTCACCCGGGTCCGTCGCTCCTCGATGGGGGTGAGCGCCGTGAAAGAAACAAAATTCTTCGCGCCGACCTGGACGTGTTCAACCCTCACGCTGGGCAAAGTGAAAGTGATTTCAGTCGTCGGAGCGGATCCGAAGATCCGATAGGCAAAAGAGTTCTTGCTGGGCTGATGACGGACCATTTGAAAACCGTAAGGCACCGGCGCGAACTTCTTCGCTTTCTCATAAACTGACCGTTCGTTTCGCCAAAACCAAGATTTGTGTATATAGGGGCCATGGGCGGGATCCATCAGACCAATGACGGCGTGATCGATATGGCAAGGAAATTCCACCACGTCCAAAAGGTCGGGTCCCTTGTCCTTGGCGAAATACGGCATCGGTGGAATCGGCGGCGCTTGCTCAGGGCGCTGCGGAGGGGCCGAAGGCACCGACTTGGCTGTTCCCTTCTCACCGATAAAAACCCAAATCATGCCCTGCCCTTCGGCGACCGGATAACTTTGCACGCGGATTTTTCCCGGATCCAAATCTTGCCCCTCGACCAGCGACGGAATGGCCGTGCATACGCCCTGGCCATTGAATCGCCAGCCATGGTAGGGACACTCGATCTCATCGCCGACCATTCGACCGTAGTTGAGGGGAATCCCGCGGTGGGGACATAAGTTGCGGACAGCGGCGACGGTGCCGTCTTGCCGGCGGAAAAAAACCAACGGCTCACCACAAATCGTCACGCTCTTCATGCGGGAAAGGGCAACCGCCGACGACGGCAGGCCGAAGTACCAAACATTTTTTAACAACGGCGTCGTGTTCATCGCGGCTCCTTCGGCACCTCCGCCGTGGAAGAAATGGCCTGCCGGGCCTCAGCCAGCAACAGGGTGTTTTCCAGCAGCGTCGTGATCGTCATCGGTCCCACGCCTCCGGGCACCGGCGTGGCGGCTTCAACCCAGCCCGCAAGCTCCGCAAAACGGACGTCGCCGCAAACCCCTTTTCCCTCTCCCGAACCATGCATTCCCACGTCAATCACCACCGAGCCCTGGCGAAAATCCTCCCGCCCCAGAAAACCTTGTTGCCCGGCCGCGACCACCACCAAATCGGCTTGACGGGTGAAAGAGCGGAGATCCTTCGTGCGCGAATGGCAAAGCGTGACGGTGGCGCTGGCGTCGGTCAACAGCCAGGACATGGGCTTGCCGACAATCAGACTGCGCCCCACCACCACACAATGGAGTCCCGCCACCGCAATTTGATAGTGCGCCAAAATAGACATTATCCCCTGGGGCGTGCAGGGGGCAATCCGGCTGCGGCCGGCGCCGACTTTCCCCAAGGTCGCGTAGGTGAAGCCGTCGGCATCCTTGGCGGCTGAAAGAAATTCCCCCAAATCCAGTTCCCGCAGGTGGCTCGGTAGCGGCAGCTGCACCAGGATTCCATCGGTCTCCTCATCCGCTTCGAGACCACTCATCAAGTCTTTAAACTGCGACAGTCCGACGGTCGATGGGATTGCCACCTTTTGTGAGGTCAGGCCGACCTCCTGACAGGCTTTGATCTTGTTGCGAACATACACCTGGCTCGCCAGATGATCGCCGACGATGACGACCGCAAGCTTCGGCGACCGACCGAAGCGGGACCGAAATTCCGTCGCCCGCGCCAATATCTTCGCGCGCCTCTCTTTTGAGACAATTCTTCCGTCGAGAATTCGCATCGTTTCTCCTGTCTCTCCAAGTCGGTGCCTTCGTCACCTCCACACACCAAGAACTTTCGCAGAAAAATTTCGCAGATTCAATCGCAAGTTGACCCCCGGGGGGCGATGGCTTATTCTCGCATCCGATCTTTCATCTCACGTCTTGTAACCTTCTAATGACCTCTCAAGGGAGGACCCGTGTCTGATAAGGTGAAGCTCTCCAAAGACGGCAGCTCCATTGATTTTGTCCAGTCCGATAGCGTGCCCACTTCAGTTAAAAAATTTCGCCAGAGCCCGGAAATCGAGGGCTTTTACCGCTTCATCTTTGAAAACGATTTGCAGCGGGAGGCATTTGATATTTTGGAAAGAATCATCGCCGTTCGCAAGGCCAAGAAGGCGGCGGAAAAAGCTCAATTGAAAGCTGAAAGACAAGCGAAGAACCAAGGGGAGGAAAGCGAAGGCAAAGGCTCCGTTGCCAAGGCCCCCGCAACCAAGGCGGGCAGCCAAGAAACATTAAAAGGTCCCAAAACCGTCAAATTAGTCAAACCGGCGAAATCCGCCAAGGAGAGCCAGATTGACACCCGTGGCGGCTCCGCCGCCCACGCTGAGGTGCCCCAAGAAATCAAGAAGCCTCTCCATCCGGTAGAAAAAAGTGCCAAACCGGCAAAGACACCGCCAATGAAGAAGCCTGTCCTGGTCAGTAAAAGCGCCAAGGGAGCGCCCAAGTCGGTGCCGCCGGCACCTCAGACTGCTGCGAAAGCTGCCCGTGGCGGCTTCGCCGCTCACGCTAGTGTCAAGGCCTCACCCGTCAAAGCCAGTAAGCCGGCTCCCAAAGCCGCAGCCAAGGCCAAAGCGGCGGTAAAAGCAAAGAAACGATAGAGCCGTGCCTAAGAGCGCGTCTAAGGGGTCTCCAAAATCCGAGACCTGCACAGTCGCTCTGTAAAACCGGACTCATCCCGGTTGCAATGCCAATTCCTTTCATCGGGAGTGATTCCCTTTCTTGCATCAGGATCTCACAAGGAGGTTCTCGATGTCCGAAATCTCGATGTCCGAAAACAACAATGATCAAAGGAAAAATGACAATCAAAGAGGCCAAGGCCTGATTGAATATTTGATCCTCGTGGCCCTTATTGCCGTGGCCACCATAGGCGCCGTGAAGGTGATCGGCCACAGCGTCAGCGTGAATTTGTCAAACGTCGCCAAGAACCTGGGTGCCAAACCCGAAAGTGCTATTCCGAAGGCTGAGATCAGCTCCGCGGTGTGGAAAAAAAGGGATATGCGAAATTTTATGCAGCAGGGACTGGAGCGAGGCTCCGGCCGAGGCTTTGGCCAAAGCAATGAAGAATAAGAAACGGTCCGAAGGGGGCCAGTGCACGATCGAAGCCGCTGGCCTCGTGGCGACTGTCGTCTTCAGTTTCACGGTTACGGCAATTGTTCCTTGGGCGAGTTGGATCCGTTGGGAAATCGGTCAACTCACCCAGGCGCTGAGCGCTTGCCTGCATTCAACCCAGTCTGAATCCGCATGTCGGGAACAGTATCGTCTCAGCCTCAGCAAAATTCCCGGCGCTTGGTCGATCCAATCGATCGCGGAAAAAAACGGGAGGATTTCGGTTGAACTTCACGCAGAGAGAATTTTTAAGGGACTCCGACATTGGCGAATCGATGAGCCCGGGTTTTATCACAACGGGTCTGGTTCTCTTGATTCCAGTTTTCCTTCTCCTTCTGTCCTGGCTCGCCCTGCGAATGTCCCAGCTCGCTGATTCGCGCGATTTGCGGGAGTTTTGCCGTGCTCAAATTTCCCGGGCGCAATGGCAAGCCGGCCAGCAAATTGAAGAGTTGCTGGCACTCAATTGGCAAGTCAGGAGCCTGAAAGCGGAGCGAAAAAGAGCCGAGGCTGCCCTCAGAACAGCCACCGAGAGCGCCAATCCTGCCGCCATTGCCGCGGCGACCGCTTGGCTCGCCGGGGTGAAACAGCGGCAAATCGCCGCGCGAATCAAACAAGAAGTCATTCTTGCCGCGGGACAAGGGACCCTGACGACCGCGCGGATGGACGTCTCAGGTCGCGTTCACTCCTCGACGCTTGCTCATCGATCTCTTTATCGCCTTTCCGTCGAGGGACCCCCGGTCGCGGCGCAAGGACTCGCGGTCAAAGCTGTTCCCCCACTGGACAGTTATCCGGAATACGAATTGGAAAAGTCCTTTACGGAAAAGCAGGCCCTGGAACTGAATTGGCAAATGAAATTCACGCTCAACTCAGAGGGAGTTATGAAATGGTTTCCCCCCAGTTATCAAATCGAAGATGGATGCGGCGCCACTCTGACCAGGGAGGGAGGACGGTTCAAAGTCAAATTTCATCAGGCCAGGTTCTTCTGGAATATGTGATTGTGATCGGCCTGCTGGCTGGTCTGATCGCCTGGGTGCAATGGTTTGCGAAGTTCGGGACGGACCGTCTGCAACGCCCGCCCCATCAGACTTCTTCCCCCGTGCCACCCCCACCCCGGAGATTTAGGTGATGAATTTGGTGATAAATTGGAACTTGAAGAGTCTGCGTTCCCGTTTTTCCCAAATTTATGCACACCAACGGGACCGGATATTTTTCGTCTTTCTTCTTGGCGCTTCTGTCCTGGCCTTGCTGACTCCCTGGAACTCTTTCCAGTCATCTCCGCCCACGGCCGAGGCCTTTGAACCAGACACCATGATCCCGTTGGGATTTGTTTTGGTGCCCATCGAGCTTGAAAACCAGCAATCCTTGGAATCAATGATCGGTTCCCACGCCGTCGTCAATCTTTACAAGGGCTACCAGATCGGCGGCCAAAAAGGAGTTTTGATCGGGAGACACTTGCGTCTCTTGCGGGCGCCGCTGAATCCGCAACAGTTCGCAGTCCTCGTACCCGAATCGGAAGTTCCCTCCTTCGTGGCTCCGGGGGCGAAATTCTATGCTGTCGTTCAAAACCGGTCGTCGCAGGACACAACAGAAGTGATGCAGTCGAAAAAGAAATCGGTCGAATACTTTCAAGGAGAAAGCCCCTGACAAAAGCTTTTCTTCGAACGCTTGTCATTCGAACACCCGTCATTCGAACGCTCGCCGTTCGATCCGATGGCGTTCGATCCATGGGTTTTCGGGCCCTTATCGCTTCGGCCTTCCTGCTGTCGGAGATGCCGCTACCGAATGCGCATGCGCATGCCCAGGAGCAAATGCAAGCGCGGATTTGCCTGCCTGCCGATGGAGTTTCGGCGGCTGAAATGATTCAATACCTCACCCACGATGGAGAGTGCGAGAACTCCCCACACGAGCAAAAGAGGGAGCGGCAAAGACAAAATCGCCTGAGCTTCGAGGAGTTCGCGGAACGTCTACAAATGACCGAGCCGCGAAAACAAGCGACTGTTTTAAAGGACTACTTCCACCGGCTCGTTTCACAGCCCTGGAGCGAAGTCGACCTGGAGATCGCTCTCGAGGTCCTCGACAAGTGGGCCGGATTGGACGAAAAGAACCGTCCGCAACTGAATCGCTGGCAGGAAAGCTTGCGGCGAAAGTCTCCCGGCGCGCCCGAAGGGGTCGCTTATGCTTATCGCAACGCCAGCCAGTTTAGTTTTTCAATGATTGCCGATGACCCGGAGGTGGCCCATTGGGAAAGCGCGGACATTGATCATCAACCCATTGTTTATTGGGGCCTCGGCAAGGATTTTCTCGCCCAAGAAACCCAGCAAAGAAAGCCCTGGGTGATTGGAACTTGCGACCACCCCATTTTGCAGTTCGAAGCCAATCCTGTATTGAGTTACACGATCTATTTCCCGGAGGGGTGCAAAGCCAAACGGCCAGCCTGGCTACCCGTTCGACAGCCTGGCCTCGATGCGCTGGTCGGAAATTCCATCACTCCGCCACCCTGGGAGGTTGGTCGTCCGAAAAAGGAAAACCAGCTCTTCTCATCACCCTGGTTTTGGGGAGCCACTGCCGCCGTTGTTTTAGTAATTCTCATCAGCAATAGCAATGGCTCCGCCAGCGACTTCACGCTGGGGAACTGAATGACTCTGGCGCACTCCAAGCTTCCCGACACTGAGGGTGGAAGGAAACACGAACAAGGTTGGACTTACTTTCTAAATATTTTTCCTGAACAGTTTGCTGGCAAGAGAAAGTAAACCGGTTTCATGGAACTGCGGTTGCTGCAGTGGCAGCTCTGGAATAAAATGATTCTTCAGCGTCCCGCCCCGCCCAAGGGCACGGCATTGCCACCACCGCCTGGCGCGCCCATGTACGGACCCGGCGGAGGAATTCCCTGTGTAAAGCCTGGCAACTGACTCGCCGGCATATACATCGATGGGTTAAATCCGCCCCCATAACCGAAATTAAATCCACCGCCAAAGCCCCCACCACCGTAGGCTCCCGGTCCATACATTCCGCCCATGCCGCCGGCTGGCGGTGGGCCCACCGAAGCCAGAGTGTAATTATATTGTTGGTTGAGATAACCGATTTGCTGGGCAATTCCCGCCGCAGTCTGCTGGGCGTAGGCGTAACGATTGTACCAGGCCGCCGTGGCGGCGGCCTGCTGGGCCGCCATTTGAGCCGCATAGGGATTCATTCCCGGATAGCCCCCGAACATCATGCCTGGATAAGACGGGTAGCCGCCAACCCCGGTGTAAGCTCCGGCTCCAAGGGCCGCGCCCGGATAGGCGCCGCCAGCGAATCCAAGGGGCATCCCGCCGCCAAAGCCTCCACCGAAACCGGGATATCCTCCGGCCCCAGGGA
>PSRN01000148.1 GCA_003176075.1 Bdellovibrio sp. | reverse complement strand
GCTCGCGCCGCAATCTGACTCAAAATCCGCAGCGCATGAAAAGTAAAAGTTAATTTGTGGAGACCCCTAAGGTCCTCGATGTCCGCCACCTTGCGGTGGATAATGTAAACGTTTTGGAAACGGACACATCAGTGACTTTTTCATTTGTTGGCTCTCTCAGGTGGGTCAGTAATTACTTTACGGCAGGGGGTCACTTGAATGGCTTAAATGATACGATAATGGCTTAAATGATACGATCCATTTTGAAGGTCGGGCTATGATTCCGAAGAATAACTTTGCTTCCGAGATGGCCAACGATGCCTTGAGCAAAGGCAATACTGACGAAAAAGAGAAAACATTGGTAGCGGATAATCAGACGTTGGCGAATATGATTTCAATCGGTCACTTCAATGATTCTTCAACTGATGGTAAAAAGGAATGGCTTCGTAGCGGAGCGGAAATCTTTAGAAGAATTCAAATGGGTTACTATACAGAGATCGAATTCAAGAACATCTCGGACATCCAAGCCCTGGAGAATCTCCTGGATAAAGAAACGGTCCAGTTCCTTAAGGATGTCATAGGACCGGCCGTAGTTGGTGAGTTGCTAGTGCTTCCCGCTCTTAAGCAGGTCAATCAGCCCCAACCGTAAAGAAAGCTGATGGTCGTGATTGCCATTGACGATCCAATCAAACTTCACAGGTCGCAAGCTGCAAATCTTGCAGTGTTCCAGATCCCGTCGTCGTCAGGACGTTTCCTGCTGTTCCGCCGCTGGTCGGTAAGGTCAAAGTATAGTTAGACACGACGGTTGAAGGAGCAGCCACGGTCACCAGGAGAGGAAATGAATCAAGCCGTCACGGAGATGCTCGCGAAATATCATATCAAGACGTCGCGGGACGCTGAGAACGCATTGAAAGAGATCATCCAGGAGGTTGCGCTTCTGGGTCTACACCGCGCCAACTTTTTTGAAAGAGCAGCCTTTTACGGCGGCACGGCACTGCGCGTGCTCTACGCCCTGCCACGCTTCTCGGAGGATCTGGATTTCACACTATTTAGGCCGGACGCCGACTTTTCTCTGCGACCCTATTTTTCTGCGGTTGCAAAAGAACTCAACGCCTACGGTTTCCAGGTTAAAATGGAAACGGTCGAGAAGTCTCCGAAAAATGAAATCGAATCGGACTTTATCAAGGCCAATACGAAAATCCATCTTTTGAAAGTCAGGGCGCTGAAAGAATTCGTTCAGCAAACGCAACCGAACGCGAAATTGCAGATCAAATTTGAAGTCGATACGGATCCAGTCACCGGTTTTGAGTTTGAAACGCGCTATTTGCTTCAGCCCATCGGTTTCCCGGTAATCAGCTTGAAGAAACCTGATCTCTTTGCCGGCAAACTTCATGCTCTGCTGTTCCGGCAGTGGAAAAACCGGGTCAAAGGTAGAGACTACTACGACTATTTCTGGTATCTGAAAAACGCAGTTCCCGTTCGCCTGAGTTACTTGCGCGATAAAGCGGTTCAGAGCGGCCACACTCAAGCCGCCAACCTGAAAAACGCCGTGCAACTCAGGGACGCGATACAAAAGCGAGTTGAAGCCGTGGACTTTGAAAAGGCCAAAGACGATGTCCGGCCATTCATCAAAGACGAAAATGAGCTTGCCTTTTGGAATCGCGATTTCTTTAAACAAATCACTGAAAAGATCGAGATTATATAAATTAAGGTTCTCCGTGGAATTTAGGGGAAGAAACAAGATCGGACAGGATGGTCTTCGATTTGTGATGCCAGACTCGGGAAGTGGCAGCAACGGAGCCGGGACCACCTTTGAGTGGTCGGCGACAGTCCTATCTTCCTCGCGCAACAGCGCTTGGCGATTCGATTCCTTCTTGGGAAATTACTCCACCGCCACGCGGGACACGGCTTTGGCCGTGCGCTGCATTGGCCGATAAATTGGATAAAAGGTGCACCTTAAGGGTTTGCCAAGCAGGCTCTAAATCGAGCTCTAAATCGAGTCCTTCGTGGATTCTTTGGCTTTTCCTTGATATTCTTCCTCAAGTTGCTTCATGGATGCACAGTTGATTTTTTCCTGCCTCGACTGAATGCGGTGGTCAATGAGCATGAATCTCTCAATGTCAGGATGATCGGTGGCCACAGCCAGCTTGACGACTTCGATTGAGTTCATCGTTGAGATTCCCGCGGGAGTACCGATACCGAGCGTGTATTCGAGTTCATCTGTCGTCAGCTTGTGCAGAAAATCGGTGTCTTGCGCGGTTAGAACAGCGAGCTTAACCATTTCAATATTGCGGGTGACATTAAAGTTGTACCAACTGAATTTTACGCCGAATAAGGCTTTGACCTCAGCAGGAGTGGTTTGCCCGCTGGCCAAGGCAACTTTGACGTACTCAGTGGCCAGGTCACTTCCCGTTAAGATGCCTGAGTACACCGATTGAAAAAGGAGGATCAACTCGTCAGCATTCTTATTGCGATTAAACAGTACATTGAACTTCACAAGTTCTACGGCCTGGTCAGTGTTGAGGGAGCACCCATAACCAAAAGGACCGCACGATTTCTTATAAAGATCAGTGGCCGCCTTTTGCAGGCGATCAATAGTCATACCTGAAATAGCGCTAGTTTTCACCAACTCCATGCACGCCTCATTGGAAAAAATGGATTTTTCAGAGCAGCGATGGCGATAAATGGAATGAATGTGGCTTGAATCCTTTCCTGAGGCAGTGGCTGCTTTCGCAACTTCCACGGCGATCGGGAAGCTGGTGAAACCCGGTTCACTGCATATCCGCTGAGTCTTGCCTCCCTGGTTAGATTCGACCATCTCCGCGATTTCCTGCAGAGTCTCGATGGGATCGTTCTTGCCCGAGCGCTGAACCTTAACGATGTCGGCCGCGAGTTCAGGCGAGCCGTGGTTGATTCCCACGAAAGTGTAATTTCCGTACTTTGTCATCTGGTTGATGGTCTTCTCCAAAGTCGTGAAGGTGGTGCTGACATCATCCCGAACTTCGCGAACTCTTGCGCTCAGGTCGACGATGGGATTGACGGGATTGGGGACGGAGGGCGCCGCACTGGCCGTGCCCATCAATGCAAGGGTTGAAAAAGCAACCGCAGTGACTCTTCCATTTACCACAAGATTTCCTAGTTCCATTAGCCCTCCAATTAATCTTTCAATTTAGTCTTTCATCTTTCAATCAACTTAGTCTTAGTCTTTCAATTCGAAAGACTTTCGATCGTCTTTCGACAGTTTCCGAGACGGGAAAAATCACTGCAATCGGCAGGCTAGAGCTCCTGGCAAATTAATGGAAGAAGGTAAGACAAGAAGGAAAGAAACTTCAGGGTGATGACGTAATTTGTTCACCAAGGATCTCTCTCCGTAATGATCTGTACACCATTTGTAACAAATGCACACCACCTGTGAAAATTTAAGTCTTTCCGCAGTCTGTGATATTTTTCATCCCTTCGCAAAACCATCCTCTCCCTGCTGAGGAAGCAATTGAACCCAAGGTTTTTATTTTTTCTGATTGCGATTGGCGGCTTGCCCTTTTCCTTTATTGTGAAGGCGCTGCCTTGCTCAGCAGTTAATGCGAGCGAGGCACGTCAAGCGAAGGCCGCAACTTCGGGTTCTCAGGTCCCTCAGCGCGGCAATTGGGAGGATTATCAGGAAGCCCGATCGCTCCACCGCGAAGCCAAGGCGCTGCAAAAATTGATTAAAGCTGCGCCCGACGAAGCCATGCAGCTCCTCACCATCACGGCAAGGGCGCGTTCATGGGAGCGCGCTGGTCGTTATCGTTCCGTCCTGAGAAGAGTTTTTGAGAATTATGAACAAGTCGACAATCTTAACATCATACTTGGAAGAGATCTCGAGGAATTACTTCCAATCGCGGGCAACATTCTCTCTTTGGAAGATTTTGCCTCGAAGGAAACAAGAGCTTGGCTTCGCTCTTGGAGTCGATCGCCCCTGAAGCTTGCGATGGTGGCTCATCTTTTGGCCGAACTTCCTGAATTCGAGTTTCGCGAAGCCAATTGGGATTTCCTAAGCCCCAATGTCATAAGACTGAGAAACTCTCTGTTCGGATCAGAGACATTAGGGCCATGGGTCAGATCCAGTCGCGCGCTGACGACCGTGTTTGTGAGGCAATTCTTCGAACAAGTTTCGACTCTGGAGGTAGCTGACATTCGATACAGAAAAGATGAGCACCTGTTCTTCAGTGGACAAATTTCTCATTGGGAAGAGGCCGGAGAGTACGGTGATGCTCTTGACGTCGACAACATGCTTGATTGGGTGGTTCAGAGGGTTCACGGTGAGAAGCATGAATCTGGAGTTCCCCAGCAATGGCAGAGATTTTACAAGGATTTCCTAAAGGCCTTGGATACGCCGATAGGCCGTCAAAGCGTGGCTGCGGGTCGGGACACTTTGGGCGACCACCTTCTCAGTTCAGGCATCTTAGCATTGCCTACGTTCATGCTAATTGATGAGACTCCCATCTCCCTCAAAGGCATGAATAAGAAGAAGGAAGAAGAGGAAGAAGAAGAAGAAGAAGAAAGAAAAATCGAGGAATTCCCTCCGGGTCTTATCCAGGCCATTGCAGACCTTCAGGTTGCCAAGCCTCCCTACCTGAGCCTTACGGCCTATCTTATTTTGCTTCGCGCCGGGCTCAATCTCCAAAGTCCAACTGAGCTGAGAAATGAACTTCCTGTTCGGCTCATGAAAAAAATTGAGGATGGTCTGAATGACAACTTTACAGGCCCTCGAACTGAGACAGTGGCTGACTTTGCCGGTGATCGGGGCTCGGATCAACCGATCCTCGATTCCAACGAGATCGCCACAGTGGTCGCCCAGCAAGTTCAGGCGGATCAATCTGAAGAGGCAGCAGGAAGGGTTGAACAAAGGACTCCCCAATATGCCGAGGTCCCCGAGGAACTTGCAGGATACCCCATTCTTAATCATGACACTCCTTTGGATGAAATAGAGGACGGCAACATCTTCAGAGTCTTCTTTAAAAGAAATCACCCCCAATTCAGCGGCTGGCAAAAGGTATCGTTCGACGATGCGGCCATTAAATTTCTTTACAAGCGACGGACGAATGCCAAT
Source organism: Bdellovibrio sp. (assembly GCA_003176075.1). Taxonomy (GTDB): domain Bacteria; phylum Bdellovibrionota; class Bdellovibrionia; order Bdellovibrionales; family Bdellovibrionaceae; genus PSRN01. The sequence goes on along the minus strand of PSRN01000148.1, from coordinate 1,118 downwards.
GAGTATCAGGCTTGGCTCGCGGCTCTTGAGTTTGGGATTGCACGACACTACGGCGAAAGGGGGATTAAGATCTGGAAGAAGGGTGGATCCGCCCCAGAACTTCCGTTTAAACTCAAGCGAAATCGCACCAACATGAGAATAGAAGGGACTTATCGTAGGCAGGAAACGGATCGATATGGAGTATGGCACTTCGAACAGCCTTTCGACAAAGATGATTGAACATCTTTTCCTACTGAGGAGTAGATGAGCCAAAGATTATTATTTTTTCTATTGCGATTGGAGGCTGGTCTTTTTCATTTATTGTGAAGGCGCTGCCTCGCTCAGTGATCATTGCGAGCGATGCAGGTCCATCGAAAGATTCAACTTCCCAGGTCCCTCAGCGGACAGGGCGGACAAAGCCCCTGTTTGGTCAATCCATCGAGCGTGAATTCTCGTGTCCTTTCAGCAGTGTCAGACGAAGTGCTTACGGATGTTGAGATAGGCTCTAAGTGTTGACGACGTGCCGTTAGGTTTCCTCATCGAGCAGAGCGCCCAATTTATCGAGCCGTTTCTCCCAAAGCGATTTGCGAGCGGTGATCCACTTGTTTGCCAGGTCAAATCCTGCCGGCCGAAGAGTACACGTTCGTGTGCGACCGACCTTCTCCGTATGAACAAGGCCCCCAGCCTCCAAAATCTGAATGTGCTGTACAACCGCCGCTAACGTCATCTTCAACGGCTTGGCTAGCTCAGAGACTGAGATTGGTCCCTGGCTTACTCGCTCAACGATGACCCGGCGGGTTGGATCGCCAAGCGCATTAAAAATGCGGTCAATGCCTTTGCCTTTTGCGGCCCCCACTAGTCTTTCCGATCCAACTCACTGCCAAGGGAGTCAAGAACATCTCTTGTCCCGATTTCGCGGCCCTTCGCGGCTTCGATTCCGTCAAAATAAACGCCTTGTTCCGTAAAGATGAGTTTTGTTCCGTTTCCTTCCTTGATGAATTGAACAGTGTTTTGAGACGAAGACATACGATGATTCCCGTTGTCCATCGTGTATACGAAGACAATCTGACCTTCCCCCCTTTCAGTGGACACAAAACAGTCCAAATCGGAGGGGGAATTTATGGGCAAACAGAAGAATC
>PSRN01000139.1 GCA_003176075.1 Bdellovibrio sp. | reverse complement strand
AGGGCGCAGCAACAAAAATCTGGCTCAAAAGACCAAGCATGAAAAGTAAAAGTTATTTTGTGGAGACCCCTTAAAATGTTTCAGAATCTTCTTTCGATCATTGGGCTTGATGAAGATGGCGCCACCGAGTTCACGGAGAACCGATGGATCGGCCGATCTTACTTTGTTGTCAGGCCAGAGATTCATAAGGGCCTTCACCCGCTTCGTCACATCGATTGTCAGCGGAAGTGAAAAGTCCTGTTCTGGCCAGGACCGGGTGTAACAGATAGGCTGGGGATAGTATGCGCCGACCTTGCAGACCTCATTTCCTCTCAATTCAAGGTCATAAGGTTTGACATCATTGGCCCGGCAGAGCGGACTCACGCTCATTACTATCAGAGCCAGACCTAAGATTTTTTCATGGATCGCTTTCATCTTTCGTCTCCTTATGGAGCTCTCCAAATTGAGCGCTCCTTATCGAGCTCTCGCCTGTTCAGCCCCAGGCGCAAACAATTCATCAAAATACCATACAGAGAAATTGCGCCCAAGCCGAGAAGAACGAGCCGAAAAAGTTACACTTGAAAGTGACAATTGTGCGTTGAAGTGAGCGTGAGCAAAATTCTGGACCGCTCGACTTGGCACTTTTACACGCGACTCAGAGATGTCATTGACAAGAATTCTTGAACTGGCTCATACGTATGATCCTTAAACCCCGCTTTTGAGGAGATTGCATTATGAAAATATTGGTGGCTATGGCGTCTCTCGCTTTTGCAGTAATTGGTTGCCGCGCCTATTCGGCGGAGCCGACGGATCTTCTGTCGATCGCGGGCGAAATGGAGGACCTTGAACCAACAGTTGCACCACCCCAACCGCAGGAGATTTCGAACGTCGTTAGTTTTTCGCGATTAAAGGATTTTTGGGATCACGCCTCAGTCGCGACTGATTTGTCATCCCATCTGGGCGAGTGGAAGCTAATCGCCAGGGCCTATTCACCCGGTTGCGGGTTCTTCATGAAGGGCGAGAAGAAAGAAATATGGAATCCCCAAGGAGTTCAAAATAAAGACGGGTCGATGGAACTTTTGCGACTGGCCTCCGAGGACACCATTGACCTGGAAGGGAAGGGAGCGCCGACCTTGGTTGTTTCACTCGCCAACATGAGAAAAAAATCGCGCGCGCAACGTGTAAAAGCGAATACTGGAGAGCCGCAGTTCGCCCGATGGGCTTATTCCCAGGACGATTCGATCGACCACAGTAAATATTTTTCGTTCTCGTGTCGAATTATCGAAGGCCAGTCTCAGCATCTGATCTGCACGGAAAGCTTAACAATGAGTAATGGAGTTCGACCCTCTTCCGCGGTCAATAATTGCCTGCAGGAGGGCATCAGTCTCATTGAGGCCTTCAAGAAACAAGACAGAGTCGAAGTTTCTTCGAATGAAAAAATACGTTAAAAGACCGATCGGGCGGTTCTGACGCGATCTAAATCGATTGCTTTGACGAGTGATGCTCCTTCGGTTTCGACGCGTGTTTGACCAGGATGCAAGGCTATGCTCTTGCATTCCACGATGAAGCATGTTGATCAGGCCCAAGAGGAACTGATGAAAGCCGTCGAATGGGCCGATAATCCGGCGAATAAGCAAAGTGGGATAGTTCATCAAACTGGACCCGGCACCTTTAGCAGGCACTGAATCAATCGTTCACGTTGCATGGGTTTGGTTAAGTGTTCGTTGCAACCGACGGCCAAGCTTCTTTGTCGCTCCTCAGACATCGCATGAGCCGTCAAGGCGATGATCGGTTTTTGGTAACCTTTTTCTCTTAACGTTTTGGTCGCAAGGTACCCGTCCATCACGGGCATCTGAAGGTCCATCAGGACAACATCGAAATCATTCGATAAGGCCATCTGAACGCCTTCATGACCGTTGGCCGCGACTTCCACATCAGCTCCGGATAGGCGAAGAAATTGAGTCACCAGGATTTGATTATCAGCCGTGTCCTCCACGAGCAAGACCTTCATCCCCATCAGCGAATCTTTCTGATATTTTACGGCTGCCTGTGTGTGGTCACTTGTTCGATAAACCGCCAGAGATCCGGTCCGTTTTTCCGCCGCGGGCAATCCGGCGAATATCTTCACTTTAAATCGCGCACCCGGCTCCGTTCGCTGGTCATCAACTGTAATGTCACCACCCAACGCTCGGGCAAGACGGCGAGAAAGAGCCAACCCCAATCCCGTGCCACCGAATTTCCGCGACATTGAACCGTCCAATTGGCAAAAAGGCTGAAACAAAGTGGCGATTTGACCCGCCCTTATCCCAGGGCCGGAGTCAATCACGTCGGCCATCAGGTGATTGCTGATTTCGTCATACGAAATCAGTACGGTGACCTCCCCGCCCACTGGACTGAACTTAATGGCGTTACCAACGATATTCATAAATATCTGCCGGAGACGATGGGGGTCGGTCACAATTTGGGTTGGAATGGTCTCAACAACTTGGAATTTTAGATCAATCCCTTTCTCTTGCGCCCCCAGGGAAAGCAACGACTGGGTATCATTCATCCAATCGATAATCGAAATTTCAATGCATTCAAATTCGGTTTTACCGGCCTCAATTTTTGAAAGGTCTAAAATCTCGTCGATTAAGTTGCGCAGCTGTTCGCCATTGCGATGAATGATTTTCCTGTACTCATCCTTCTTTTCTTCCGTCAATTCATTGGTGACTAATAAGTCGACAAAGCCCAGCATCGCCCCCAGTGGAGTTCTGATCTCGTGGCTCATATTGGCCAAAAAGCTGGATTTCGCGAGATTGGCGCTATCCGCCATCTCTTTGGCTTCCCAGAGTTCTTGATGCGCCTTTTTCTGGTCGTCGATGTCAGTTGCCGTACCAATCCATCCAGTCAGCAAGGAATCACCGTTTAATTCAGGAATCACCTTAAGAAGATGCCAACGATGCCTCTGGCTATGTGGGTGCCACAATCGACATTCAATCTCAAAACCCGTGGATGAGCGCTTGGACTTTTCCCACTTTTCATTCATTAGGCGGAGATCGTCAGAGTGACAGATTTTAGCCCACCCCTCACGCGATCTTTCCTCTGGAGACATTCCCGTATAAGAATACCAAAAGTGATTATAAGACTCAAATTGGCCTGCATGATCAGATCGCCACACAACATGCGGAATGGCGTCGGCCAGATATTGGTATTTTCTCCGGTTCTCTTTTTCCAGATCAGCCAGCACGCGAGTACTTTCCCGCTCAGTGAGCTCTCGCAAAGCCTCAGCTTGGCGCACCAATTGCCGGCTCTTGCGATAGAGGTCGACAAATACGGCAACCTTTGATCTCAATATCGACGGATCAAAAGGTTTAAAGAGGTAGTCGACCGCGCCAACCTCATAACCATGGGTCACATATTTTTCAAACTTATTGATTGCTGTAACAAATATGATTGGAATGTGTCTCGAGCGATCCCGTTGTTTAATAATTTGCGCGGTTTCAAAGCCATCCATTTCAGGCATTTGAACGTCGAGGAGAATCACCGCGAAATCATGAACTAAGATCTTCCGTAGAGCTTCGGCCCCTGAAAAAGCTTTAACCAGCCTGTATTGGTGCCCCCCCAAGACCGACTCAACGCTGATGAGACTCTCGGGATGATCGTCAACCAAGAGAATATCGACGGGCTCGTTGGTCATGCCGGCGTCTCAAGGCGCTCGAAACGTCTGGTTAACCAAATGTGAATCAACGAAAGGAGCTGTTTGGAATCCACCGGCTTCGTAATATAGTCAGAGGCGCCTGCCGCCAAACATTGCTCGCGATCACCTTTCATCGCCTTGGCCGTCAGCGAAATGATCGGCAGATGCCCGTACTCGGGGATCCGCCGGATCTCTTGAATAGCCTCCAGACCGTCCATTTCAGGCATCATGATATCCATCAAGATCAAATCCAGCGTCGGCCCTTCCTTGAGAACCTTGAGCGCCAGACGACCATTTTCCGCGAATCTAACCGTCATCCCGCGGCTTTCCAAGATACTGGTGATCGCAAAGACATTGCGCATGTCATCGTCAACGACCAAAATATGCCGCCTGCTAAAATCCACGTCGACTGGCAATGGCGGCAAGGGCAGCAAAGTTTCAACTTGTGTCGTTTTGGTCGCAAGATCCTGACCCACATATTTCACTGGTAAAAAGAGGGTAAAGACGCTCCCCGAGCCGGGAGTGCTTTGCACCTCAATCGCGCCGCCGAGAAGCCTGGCTATTTCACGGCTAATGGTGAGGCCAAGACCGGTTCCACCGTATTTTCTGCTGGTCGTGCCATCAGCCTGTTGGAAAGCTTCAAAAATGAGTTTCTGTTTACCTGTTGGAATACCAATTCCCGTGTCTTTCACGGCCAGCCAAATGACTCCGCTCGCTTGGTTCAGCGTTTCCACCTTGAATTTCTGGTCAGCTGGCGCGTTGCCAACAGTCAAGGTGACGCCACCATGCTCGGTGAATTTGAAGGCGTTTGAGAGAAGATTCTTGAGGATTTGTTGCAGTCGGTTCTGATCGGTAAAAATTCCCTCTGGCACGCCGTCCTCGACAACGATTTGGAAATTCAGATTTTTTTGCTCGGCCACCGGCTTGAAAGTTGAATCCAAGTATTCACGGATCTCCGTCAACTTAAAGTGTTTCGGATCGACCGGCATCTTTCCGGCTTCAACTTTGGAAAGATCGAGAATCTCGTTGATCAACGCCAGCAAATCATGACCGGAAGAATTAATTGTACTGGCGAACTTGACCTGCTCCGACGACAAATTGCCATCAGGATTTTCCATCAATGACTGCGACAATATAAGCAGACTATTCAGCGGCGTGCGCAACTCGTGCGACATGTTGGCCAAGAATTCTGATTTGTATTTGGAAATCAATGACAATTGCTCGGCTTTTTCCTCCAATGAGCATGAAGCGAGTTCCACCTCTTGATTTTTAACTTCAAGCAGCTTGGCCTTATCTTCCAACTCCTTGGCTTGCGCCTCCAGCTCGGCGTTGGATTTCTTAAGTTCTTGCAGCAGTTCTTCCGTGCGCATGGACGAAGAAATCATGTTCAGGATAACGCCAATGGAATCCATCAGCTGAGCCAGGAAATTCAAGAAGTTTTCCGAAAACGGCTTGAAGGATGCCAATTCAATCACGGCTTTCAGCTCGCCCTCGAATAAAACCGGAAGGACAACGATATTGGCTGGCGACGCCTCTCCCAAACTTGAGGAGATTCGAACATAGTCTTCCGGCGGATTAGTGAGTAAGATCTTCCTCTTTTCAAAAGCGCATTGCCCGACCAACCCCTCCCTGAGCTTGAATTTATGAGCCAAGTTCTTTCGTTCAGAAAAGGCATAATTGGCGATCATATTCAGTGAAAGTTGTTCGTTTTCACCGTCAGCGATAAAGAATGTGCCGAGACAGGCATCCACCAGCGGGGTCACCTCGGACATGATCAACTGGGCCACCGATGTGATACTCCGCTGGCCCTGCATCATGCTTGAGAATTTTGCCAAATTGGTCTTCAACCAGTCTTGCTCAGTGTTCTTTTGCGTGGTGTCCTTCAGGTTGCCGATCATCTGGTTGATATTGTCTTTCAAGGCCGCGACTTCACCTTGCGCTTCCACCGTGATCGACCGGGTCAAGTCGCCTTTGGTGACCGCGGTTGAAACCTCGGCAATGGCGCGCACTTGAGACGTTAAGTTCCCCGCCAGCTGGTTGACATTGTCGGTTAAATCCTTCCAAGTTCCAGCGGCACCAGGCACCTTCGCCTGTCCCCCTAATTTCCCTTCGATTCCGACCTCACGGGCAACCGTTGTTACCTGGTCAGCAAAGGTGCGGAGTGTATCCGTCATATTGTTGATCGTCTCGGCCAGCGCCGCCACCTCCCCTTTTGCTTCAAGGACGAACTTCTGGCTCAAGTCACCGTTGGCGACGGCCGTAACAACTTTCACGATACCGCGCACTTGCTTGGTCAGATTGGAAGCCATGAAATTCACATTGTCGGTCAAATCTTTCCAGGTTCCCGACACTCCAGGAACACGTGCTTGAGCACCCAGCTTACCTTCAATTCCCACTTCCCGGGCAACGGTCGTCACCTGGTCGGCAAAGGTGCGGAGTGTATCCGTCATATTGTTGATCGTCTCGGCCAGCGCCGCCACCTCCCCTTTCGCTTCAAGGACGAACTTCTGGCTGAGATCGCCGTCAGCAACCGCGGTCACGACTTTGACAATACCACGCACTTGTTTGGTCAGATTTGAGGCCATGAAGTTCACGTTGTCCGTCAGGTCTTTCCACGTTCCCGATACACCTTTCACGTCAGCCTGACCGCCGAGCTTCCCTTCAGTTCCCACTTCTTTTGCCACCCGGGTCACCTCAGCGGCGAAGGAATTCAACTGATCCACCATCACGTTGATCGTGTTCTTCAGTTCCAAGATCTCGCCCTTGGCATCAACGGT
>PSRN01000293.1 GCA_003176075.1 Bdellovibrio sp. | reverse complement strand
ATCTCAAAGTGGCGTAATCTGCGCTGGCAAAGTCGTTGAAGGCGATCGACAAACAATTCACGCAAGATTCAAGTATTATGCAACTCATTGAATTGCGAAAAACATTGAACTGACCTTTTTCATGTCCTAAAATATAACTTGATTTATAACCATAATTATGACCATAATTTTAAGTGGTCAAAGTCAATGTAGCGACCCTAAAAGCTGAACTTTCCAAATATCTTGATCTTGCTCAGAATGGTGAACAAGTCATTGTTACTTCTCATGGCGAGGAAATCGCTAAGATTGGCCCTGCGCAATTGGTGACGGCCTCACCGATAAATTGGAAACAGTTCTTTACTCAACATCCTCCTATTAGGCCAAAGAAGAAAGGGCTATCTGCTGCCCAACTCATCAGGCAAATCCGAGACGATGATTATTAACCTCCGCCGCCCGGGGAGGCGTGGCCATGGGCACGGAGGTTAATAATGTTGTATTGGGAATCGTCAGCCCTCGTTGCTTCATTGATTGCTGAAAAGGAGACCAACAGAGTACGCCTGTATTCAATAAATACCGGTGATTTACGCTCGTATACTGCGATTATTACTCCTCTCGAAGTCGAATCTGCAATCCAACGGAGACTCAAGGAGCAGTCCATTTCATCCAAACTGGCCGATAAAACGAGATTATCAATCACCGAATTTCGACAACAAGCTTATCTGATTGTTGCGGATCAAAATGTCTTGGATATCGCGCTTCATATTCAGAAAATTTATCGTTTGAGAGTGGCAGACGCTCTCCAGCTGGCCTCCGCGCGCGCCGGAACAGAAAATCCATCAAAAGTGCATTTCCTTTGTTTGGATGAGAAGCTTAACGAGGCGGCAAAGCGCGAAGGATTTAAAGTTCCTTTTTGAATCAATTTTTCGAAACTCTCGATTCCAACTGCCCCGCTTCACCGACTGATTGAAGGATCAACATTTTCCTGAAATTGCGAATTTCGCCGAAGTCTCATACGTTCGGGACACAAAAAATTCTTCGGCAAAGTGTCGAGCTCTTATTCAGCTGACAATATTTTTCAACCTGTATCGCAAAGAGAATGTTGAGCGGAACCGATCCCTTAGACGGTCCCATCGAGGGACAAAAAATGATCTTACGGAATCATTTCGGAAACTTGCGTCGAATTCAGAGCTTCTTCTGAATGGCGATAGACTGGACTTGCAGTCGGGACAAGGATTTCCGACGAGAAACTGAAACTTGAAAAAATCTTTTACGTTCAGATTTGACAATGTCACCGGGGACAATGTCAGCAAGGAGGGAAGAATGGGAACTTTCTTTACGTTCATGAGCGACGCCGGCATCGTGGGTTGGTGCATTTTCGGCATCGGCCTGGCCGTGACCGCTCTCTTGGTGGACCGCGGGTACGCTCTCTTCGTTCAGTTCGCGCTGAAGGGAGACGATCTCTACAACAAGATTCAATCCCTGGTCAGCAACCGCAAGACCGAAGAGGCCGTGGGCATCTGCCATGACCTGAAAAAGAAACCTTTGGCTTCAGCTTTCAGAACCATCCTCGAAAAAGCGGATCGCGATGACGACTCCATCTTTCAAGCGCAAGACATCGCGCTGGCTGAAAATATCCCGCAACTCACCAAGCGGACGCATTACCTGTCGATGTTGGCCAACGTGGCCACCCTGATGGGCCTGCTGGGAACCATCCATGGTCTGATCCTTTCCTTCGCCGCGGTGGCGACCGCCGATCCCTCGCAAAAGCAACAACTCCTGGCCCACGGGATTTCTGTTTCCATGTACACCACGGCCCTCGGCCTGGTGGTCGCGATTCCGGCGATGGTCTTTTATTCGCTCTTGATCTCGCGACAGAATCATCTGGTCGACGAAATGACGGAAAAATGCGGCAAGCTCACCGAGCTTTTGACTTCGGGGCACTGAGACACCCGTAAGGAAGGGGAAAATATGAGACGGCGAGCCTCACGAATCAAAGTCCGCCACCAACCGCTCGAGTTCGAACTCGACCTGGCCCCTTTGCTGGCGGTGATGGTCAAGCTGGTCCCCGTATTGCTCATCTCCTCGGCCTTCGTGCAAGTCATGACGATTGACAGTGATTTGCCGGGATCCCTGCAAAAAGCCATTGAACAAAGTGAAAACAACCAGGTCGCGATCCGCATCGTGACCGATCCGAAGAACAACCTGCAAGTCATTGTGTCGAGTCCCCAGGGCGAGCAATCCAAGGCGGTACCGCCGACCAAGGACGGGTTGATCGATTTTGATGCCACTCATCAGGCTCTTCTCGAAACCAAGAAAACCTATCCGCAGGTTTTTCACCTGTCCATTCATCCCGACGGCCATCTCAATTATCAGGATTTGGTGCGGGTGATGGACCAGGCCCGCAAGGCAAAAGTGAAGGGTATTGAGTTTCCATACACGGATCAGGAGACCCATGAAACCAAGACCACGCCGTGGATGTTTCCGGAAGTCATGATTGAGCCGGTGGGAGGGACCACATGAGTTACCGCCGCCGCTTTCGCCGTCGCGCGGGAGAGACGACCTTCGCCCTGAACATCACGTCGATGACGGACGTCTTCACTCTGCTGCTGGTTTTCTTGCTGCAAACCTACGCCAGCAGTGAACTGCAAGTCGAGCCCCATCCGGGCGTGAAACTTCCGGTCTCAAGCTCTCTCAAGGATCCCAACCGGGTTCCGCAACTCGTGGTCTCCTCGCAGGAAGTCCTGCTCGACGGGAAAAAAGTGCTCAGCCTGAACAACGGCCGGTTCAGCTCCGCCGATTTGGACCCGCAAAATCCACTCATCATCAAACCACTCTTCGCGGCGCTTAAGACCCGCCTCGAGAAACCCGCGGATGCCAAGGAGCCGCCGCCCGACTCGGTCCTTCTGCAGGCCGACGCCTCGAGAGACATGACCGAGTTGAGTTTATATTTCGCGACAATCTCAGCCGCCGGCTTTCCGAAAGTGAAGTTGGCCACCGTGGTGGGGAGATAAAATGGCTCACAGGATTGTATGGATGATGACATTCCTGTCGCTCTTGCCGCCAGTCCATGCCATCGCCAGTGAAGGCGACGAAAAGGACGTTCTCGAGAAGGAGATTCTCGTCAGCCTTTCCGAGCAAAAGGCGATCGATGCCTTGATCAATATCATAAAAAAAAGAAAAGGCACCGCCGAGGAACCCGAACTGTGGGAGAGGTTGTCCGAACTTTATTTGAAACAAGCTAAAACGGCCCGTTTTTTTCAGATCAACAAAACCTCGGATCAAACCCTGCACTTCCTGCCGGCGGTCGTGAAAGACCCCACGAATCTCAAGGCCTTGCAGAAGGCGCAGGAGTGCTTCACCACCATCGAGAGGAATTTTCCCAAGTACGCCGACTTGGACCGGGTTTTGCTTCACAGCGCGCTGACCTTGTCGCAGATGGGAATGCCGCAACAGAGTTCAGAGAAAATCGAAAAACTGCTCGCCCACCATCCCAACTCCGAGTGGCTGCCCGACGCTCACCTGCTGATAGGGGAAATTCTTTACGACAGACAGAATTTTACCGGAGCGCTCAAACACTTTTCGGCGGCGTCCACCAGCAAGAAGGAAAAAATCGCTCACTACGCAAAATATAAAGTGGGATGGTCGCATTACAATCTTGGCCGCAATAGCGCCGCCATCAATACGCTGAAGGAACTGATCAAGTCCCTGGGGTCGGACGCTTCCGTCGGCTACGCCCTGCGCTCCGAAGCGTTGCGGGATCTCTCGGTTTTCCTCAGTGACTCCCGCAATTCGGAAGAGTCCTATGCCTTCTTCACCTCTTTCGCGACCGATGAAGAGTCCGCCGATTCATTGCTGAAACTGGCGCAGATCAATCGGTCCCACAGCCGGTCGGAAGACGCCCGGGCTCTCGCCCGCCATTACATTGAAAATAGCAAATACGGCCCGGGAAAAATTCGCTTCCATCTGTTGCTCGCCAAAGACTCCGAGGAGAAAAGCCAGGGAGCTGAGGAAATCGGTCATTTGAAAAAAGCCTACGAGCTCTGCAGTGTCGAAACCGAGAGAGTGGAAGCTTGCGAGACCGATCTCAAGGCCCAACTCGCCCAAGCCGCCGAGATTTGGTGGAAGGCCTGGGACAAAAAGAAATGGAAAGAAGCTCTCCAGTACACCAAAGAAATTCTTGAAATCGAAATCAAACATGAGCCGTCGCCGCGGCCGCAAACCCTGGAAGCTTACGCCGATCTGCTCTTTCAGTCCGAAGATTACGAGAACGCCGCCCGGGTCTACCATGATCTTGCCACCACCCTGCGCAAGGCGAACGATCACGATAAGGATACCCACAATACCCACGATGCCAGCCATTTGGAAAAAATCGACTACGCCAGTCTCGTCGCATTGGACCGCTGGATCCAGCGACAAAAGGCGCAAACTGATCCACGGGAACTTTTTAAGCTGCAGGTGGAGGCTTACTTGAAAGCCTACGCCAAGTCCCCCCATCGCCATGAGCTCCTTTTGAAGTGGTCGGCGCTGGAACTCGCCGACAACAACGCCCCGGCAAGCGAAAAGAAGCTCACCGAGATTCTCGCCCAGCGCCCGGCACGCGAAATTTTGATTCCGGCCCAAAACCAATTGCTCGAAAGTTTGCGGGCGCAGCAGAAGAGTAAAGAAGTCGCTTCACGCCTGCAGGAGTGGATGACGGCCGAGACCGACGAAAAACGAAAAACCGAGTTGCGCCGCCAGCTCGCCGCGCTGAATTTGGAAAAGTTAGAGACCCCTGGCAATGCGGCCAACAGCGTGAGCGCAGACGCTGTAAACAAGAAGATGCTCCAGGATTACACTGAATTTTTACACCAGTACGAAAGCGATCCGCAGATCACCGAGCCGGTGCTGTGGAAATGCCTCGCCTTGGCTTTGCTCAGCCACGAGGACGGGCTGGCCACGGACCTGATCGAGCGCCGGATGAAAGTCGACAAGTCGGATCCCCGCCTGTGGGACTCGGCCAAGCAGCTTCTCCATCGCCTGAACGAGATTTCCTCCGAGCCAACGCTGAACAAGGTCTTTCATCTGTCGCTGGGCCTCGCGCCGGCCAAGGACCGCGCCACTGTTCTGTGGTCTTACCGGGAACACCTGCTGGCGAAGAACCGAACGGCCGAGGCGCTCAAGACCGAGGATGAAATCATCCACCTGGGTTCAGAGCCAGAGAGAAGTTTGATTTTGATCGGCCGGCTGGAAAATGAATTGCAGCGTGAAAATGACACCGGTAACGGCTCCGCCACCCACGTTGACCAGCACGTTTTCGCTGAATCGAAGAAATTCATGAGCAAGGGTCTCCCTGACGTCGTACGCGCCAGAGCCCGGCTGATCCAGGCGCGCGTTCTCGAAAAGGAATTGCACTCACAAAAGGTCAAGACGTCGCTGTCGCGTCTGCAGACGGTGGTCGCCATGAAGCTCGAACGCCTCGCCAAGGCGCAGGACGCTTACGTGGGCGCCCTTAAAATGTCGAGCGATTCGGCGGTTACGAAAGGGGCCCACGAAGGCATCGAACGGTGTTTGAAAGACGTTATCGATTCTTTCCGCAAGATCGAAATCAAGGACGCCCTCAACGCCGACGAGAAGGAAATTTTGAATCAACAAATCCAAACCCTCGTGGCTCCGTTGGAAACAAAACTCAAAGAGCTCGGAACACGCGCGGAGGTCCAATTATGAAATCACTCACGACCGCTTTGATTTTGACTGCGGCCGGGCTGGCGCCGCTTTCCATCGCTCTCGCCAAACACAGCAAGGTTCAGGAAGTTAATTTTGAAGAGATGATGATGAAGGGAGCCATCCGCAACCCAGATGGTTCTTTTCTGGTGCAAAAGAAGGGGCTCAAGTTTTACCCCTTGCATGAAGTGCAGAAGGACATGGATGGCCGCATTCGAGAGGCCGAGCCGGAGGAAGTTCTTGTCCCTGTGCGGAGGAAAAGATGAACACTTTGTTGGTGACCCGTTGCCTTGAAGACGGGGCCAAGAAAACGTACCGCTTTTCCGCCGAGGAACGCCGCTTTGTCGTCGGCTCCTCCCGGAAGGCCGATTTGCGTTTGCCCAAGAACGACGCGCAAGCCATTGAAGGCGTCATCGAGCGGCACGCCGGCGGCTGGAGCTACCACTCGTTTGTCGTCAGCGAGGACCCGGCGCCGGTTATTTCGGATTTGAGCAAGACCCGCGAAATCAAAGTGGGCAAAGTGCGTTTGCAATTTCAAATTCTTCCTGACGTGAGCCTTTTCTCGGCGCCTGACACACCCGTGGCGGCTTCGCCGCCCACGCTCGGCGGTGCTTATGCAGGCACCGACTTGGGACATGCGTCGCAATTTCAGGCGCCCGCCAAACCCCAGAATGGCGACACGGGCGGACCGTGGCGACAGATCGTTTTAGTTTACCGCGACGGTCATTTGATCACTTCACGGACTTGGCCGGTGGGAACAAAGTGCCTGCTCGACTTGTACACCACGCAGCTGCAGATCGAAACAAAGAGAAGTCCGGAGTGGAGTTTTGCAAAAGTTGAAGACTACGAGATACGGCAAAAGTCTGTTTCGACCCTTGACACTCATCCTTTTGAAGTCTCGTTCAAAGATCAGCTTCGCCTTGAAAAACAAGACCGCGCTCTGGCGGCAGTTCTCGGATCGATCTTCTTCTTTGCTTTGCTGGGGAACTTGTTCTTTCACCGTCCCACTGATTTTCAGGCGAGCAGCGACGCTCCCAAAATCAGTTCCCCGGTCATCGTGAAGCTTTCACCGACACAGGTGAAGCCGCAGAAAACAACGGCGGCGAATGAATCTGGCGCCGAGAAAAACGCCAAACCGGCGTCACGCTTGGATCAGCTGAAGAATCTGGCCTCCCTTGGAAAATCAGGCCTTTATTTCAGAAAGGCCGCCCGCCTGCCAACGAGCATCGGGCCCAAAGGCAGATTGCCTTTTATCGCCGCCGGCGTGGGTCGTCTGGAAGGTTCCACCACCGACTGGAAAGCCGTGGCCGGAGCGAAGGTGTCTGGCAAGGTCGGCGGCGGAGGTCTTTCCGGCGGCACCGGCATGGGAACGCAACTCTCCGCCGGCAATATGGGGGCCGACGGCGTCCATCTTCTTGAACAAGAGGGCGAAGTCACCGGCGGACTGGACCGTGAGGTCATCGCTTCGACCATTCGGAAAAATATTGGCCATATCCTTTACTGCTACGAGCGAA